>JAQGJY010000125.1 GCA_028290325.1 Tardiphaga sp. | reverse complement strand
GCGCGCCCGGCCATACGCTGGTGATTCCCAAAGCCGCCGCGCGCAACATCCTCGACATCGCGCAGGACGACTTCGCGCATGTCGCGCGCGCCAGCCACAGCATCGCCAAGGCGGCGAAACACGCGTTCGACGCCGACGGCATTTCGGTGCATCAGTTCAGCGAGGCCGCCGGTGGGCAGGTGGTGTTTCATCTGCACATGCATGTCATCCCGCGCTTCGACGGCGTCGCCCTGCTGCCGGCGGCGACCCGCAAGGAAGACGCTGACGTGCTGAAGGCGAATGCAGCCAAGCTGATCATGGCTTTGCGGGGTTAGTTCGCCGCTCACGCGACGCTGAGCGAGCATCCGGACCGCAACAGCAAGACTGGATTGCTTCGTCGCAAACGCTCTTCGAAGACGAACGACGCCGCGCCTCGCAATGACAACGCGAGCCTGCACGTTTCTACGAAGCCCTCGCCCGGCCAGGACCTCGTCCGCACGCTCTCTCCCGCAACATGCGAGGCGATGCCGAGCATAGCGATCGAGATGATTTTACCCCACCTCGAAATCGCCCTTTTGCGGTGGCGCGAGCGGCGTGAACGCGCAACGGTCAGGCTTGATGTCGAGCAGCGGGGTGCCGTCGAGGCAATCCAGCCCGCGCACCAGCACGATGTTGCCCTCGATGCCGACCAGAACCGCCAGCGACGTGCCGAGCGGGTTGGGTCGCACCGGCGAGCGCAACGAAAATGTGCCGCGGGCGTGGCCGTCGTTCTTCGGGCTTTGCAGCACCAGATCGCGCCGCGACAAATGCAGCCAGTAGATCACCTCGACGCTGGCATATTGCTCCAGCCCGCGCAGGCCCTGATCCCACGGCGCGAAGATTTCGATCCGGCAGATCGGCCCGTCGCGCCGGCCCTGGCGCGGCGTCTCCAGCCGTGACGTCCACGGCGTATGGATGCGACCGATAAATGTCAGCCCGGCATCGTCACCTCGGGGTGGCGCGACCGCGACTTCGCCGGCGCGGATTTCGCTTTCACGAACCATTTTTCACCTACGAAACGGGCTCGGATGTCATTGCCGGGCTTGACCCGGCAATCCATCACTCATTCAAAATTCAATCTGGAGATGGATGGCCGGGTCATCAAGCGCGAAGATGCGCTGTCGCCCGGCCATGACGGTCTGCTCCTTCAATCCAGACTGATGTTCTGCGTCTTGATGACGGCGGTCCAGCGCGTGCGATCGTCATCGATGAACCGTTTGATTTCCGCATCGCTTTTCGGGCGCAACACCGGGAAGCCGATCTTTTCGAGCGCCGCGCGGAAGGTCGGGTCGTTCAGCGCGCGGTCCATGCTGGCCTGAACGATCTTCGCGATATCGTCCGGCAATTTCGACGATGCGGCGAGACCGAACCAGACGCCGACCTTGTAATCGGGATAGCCGCTCTCGATCACCGTCGGCACATCCGGCAGATCCGGACTGCGTTCGGTCGAACTGACGCCGAGCGGACGAAGCAGCCCGCCACGGATCGGTGGCAAAGCGGTGGAGAGCGTATCGAACATCACCTGAATGTTGCCGCCGAGCAGATCCTGCAACGCCGGGCCGGCGCCCTTGTAAGGCACGTGCACCATATCGACGCCGGCGATCTGCTTGAACATCTCGCCGGCCAGATGCACCGTGCCGCCGGTGCCCGCCGAACCGAAATTCAGCTTGCCGGGATTGGCCTTCGCGTAAGCCACGAACTCCTTGACGGTCTTGGCCGGCACGGAGGGATGCACCTCCATCACGACCGGCAGATCCGTCACCAGCGTCAGCACGCGCAGATCGCGGACCGGATCGTAGGA
This sequence comes from Tardiphaga sp., assembly GCA_028290325.1. Classification (GTDB taxonomy): domain Bacteria; phylum Pseudomonadota; class Alphaproteobacteria; order Rhizobiales; family Xanthobacteraceae; genus Tardiphaga. The sequence goes on along the minus strand of JAQGJY010000125.1, from coordinate 7,488 downwards.
CAGTTTTTTATAAAGAAGCGGATTGAGCACGATGATCGACGCCGCCGTGACGAACAACGTGTAGCCGTCCGGCTCCGCGCGCGACACCATCTCGGCCGCGATCGCGCCCTGCGCGCCGGGTTTATTCTCGACGATCGCGGTCTGCTTCAGGTCGCGGCCGAGATGATCGGCGATCAGGCGGCCGAGCACATCGGTCGGCCCGCCGGCCGCATAGGGCACCACGAGCTTGATCGGTCGCGTCGGATAATCGGCGGCGCGCGCCCATCCCGGCAGCGCAACACTAGCCGCGACCAACAGCCCAATGGTTTTCGCAAAGCCCCCACGCATCGTCCGCCCTTTCGTTTCTGGTTAAGCCGAGCGTAGCGGAGTTGCCGGCCGATGTCAGCCGAGCCAAATTGTCCCGCCGACCATCACGATCTCGCCGCTCGCGACCCCGACGAAGATCGAGCGACGAAACCCGAGAAAGGCCAGAAAGCCCGCGACGACCGCGCCATAGCGCAACGCCGCCGGCACGGTGGCGAGCGCGCCCGGCGGCAGCACCAGGATTTGCGCGATCACGCCGGCCAGGATCGCCGTCGCCACCGCCCTGACCCAGACCAGCAGCTCCGACGATTCATCGACGCCGCCGCCGAGCCACAGGCCGAGCATGCGCCAGACCTCGTTCGGCAGAATGCCGGCCAGCAGCAACACCAGCAGCGCGTGCCAGTCACCGATCAACCCGCTCATGCGCCGCGCTTTCGTAAAACATGCACGCCGTAAGCGATCGTGCCGGCGGAGACGCCGCTGATGAGAATATCGACACCGGTGTTGAGCATCGACACCAGCGGATAAAGTGCGAGGCCGAGCAGCAGCGCCAGCCTGTCGACCAGGCGATGGCTGTTGCGCGCGGTCGAGAGGAGGAAGGCGAGCGGCGTCAGCAGCAGGATCGCGGCGGCCAGCGTCCTCGGCAGATTCGCCGCGAGTAGAAAGCCAATCGTCGTCGCGATCGAACTTGCGGTGACGAGACCGACGCCGAGACCATTGGTGAAGGCGATGCGGCGTTCGCGCGGCACCAGCGGCAGCAGGCGGAAACATTCGACCCACAAGGTCACTGCCGTGAAATGCGCGGGCAGAATCATCTCGCGTTTCCGGGTGGCCGGCAGCCGCAGCATCGGCAACACCGAGACGACCATCGGAAACAGCCGGATCGCGCTGACGGTGACGGCGATCGCCGCCTGCGCCGCCGTGGCGCCCGACCCGAGCGTGGAAATCAGAATGATCTGCGCCGGACCGGCCCACAGAAACACCGTGCTCGCCAGCACCCAGACCAGGCTGAAGCCGGTGTCATGCGCGAGCGCGCCGATGCCGAGATAGGTCGCGAACAGCACCAGCGTCAGCACGGTGCTGGCGGTCGCGCGCAGGCCCTGCGCGAAGGCGCGCGGCGAGGTTTGCCATTTCGGCGAGTCGAACGGGGGAAGCGACACGGCGGGCCAATGAAACAGGGAGCGTGGCGCGCACGACATGCGTGCCGTGCGAAGGCCATGCTCAAACGGGAGGTTGAACCCGGCCTTGGCTACGCGAAGGCCTCGCCTGCCACAAGGGGAGACGCGGCGAGGACCCCGACCATCGGTGCAGACAAGTTATGCGCCAGCCTCATGCGCGCTTGTTGCGCAAAACCAGACACGCCTGCCCGGCTTTCCGAATCTGGCCGCACAGATTGTCGGCCGCGTCGCGCGTGTTGGTGCCGATCCGCACCTGATAGAACGTGCGCGTGCCGCGGCTGCGCAGGATCGAGCTAAGCAGGCTCGGATCGCGGTCGCCGATCACGCCGCCGAGGCTTTTCATCGATCGCGCGTACATCGCCAGCGCCCGATCGCGCGAGAAACCCGCCGCGAGCTGCACGCCCCAGGGCCGCGCCTCGCCCAGCGCGACGCGGGTCTCGAGCTGGCTGACGAACGGATTCGGCGCGCGGCGCAGCAGCGCCATCAGGTCACGGCAGTTCGTCTGGCTCCGGGCTTGTGGCTTGACGGAGGCGCCGTTGCGCCAGTCCTCGATCGCCGAGCCGGTGATTGCCAGCACGTAATTGCGCGTCTCCGGCGGCATCGATCCCGAGCCATCGAGCCAGTCCTGCACCCGACGCGGGCCGGCATTATATGCGGCCGCCGCGAGACCGAGATTGCCGAAACGATTGCGCAACTCACTCAGGAATTCCGCCGATTTCGGCAACGCCTGCACCGGATCGAACGGATCGAGCAGCCGCCGCTCGTTGGCCGTGCCCGGCATGAATTGCGCGATGCCCTGCGCGCGCTGGCCCGACCGCGTCACCGGGCCGACCGCATTGGCCTGAAACCGGCTCTCCTGCCAGATCACGCGCGCGAAAAATTCCAGCGGCAATTGGTGCGAGGTCGCGGCGGACTCGATGATCAGGCACAGCGACTCGCGCGTATCGGCCTTCAGCGCGGGCGGCTCCGCGCGCGGTTTCAGGTCGTCGCGCGGCGCAAGGTCATCGCGCGGCTTCAGGTCGTCGCGCGGCGCAAGGTCGTCGCGCGGCGTGGCCATCGGCGGCGCTTCGGCGCCGCCGGGCGCGCTGACATCCGGCCGCTGCGCGACCACGATGGTCGCGAACAGCATAAAACAGCAAGCGAGCGAGATCCGGCGAAGCATGACGCGCGTTATATAATAACTTCGTCGCCGCGGCATAGCGCCCGGCCGGTTGACAGGCGGAACCCGAACGCGTGCTATCGCCAGCGGTAACGGAGCCAGGATAATGACAACGCCGGACTTTGCATCGGACGACGACGTGCCGATCCCATACATGGCGCGGACCCGCGCCTATTATCAGGCGATCGGATACGACACACCGTATCGCTGGGCGCATCACGCCACCGTGCCGTTCCATCCCCTGACCAAGCCACTGTCGCAATCGCGCGTCACGATCATCACGACAGCCGCGCGGTTCGATCCGGCCAAAGGCGATCAGGGACCGGGCGCGGCCTACAACGGGGCCGCGAAATTCTATTCGGTCTATGACGGCGATACGGCGGCGACCCACGACCTGCGCATCTCGCATATCGCATACGATCGCACGCACACCAGCGCCGACGATAGCGGCACTTATTTTCCGCTGCCGCAATTGCAGCGGCTGGCCGCAACCGGCCGCATCGCCGAAATCGGCCCGCGCTTCTTCGGCGCCCCGACCAACCGCAGCCATCGCGTCACCATCGAAACCGATGCGCCGGAGATCCTGCAGCGCTGCCGCGCCAACGCCATCGACGCCGTGGTGCTGGTGCCGAACTGTCCGGTCTGCCACCAGACCATCGCGCTGACGGCGCGGCATCTCGAAGCCAATGGCATCGCCACGGTGGTGATGGGCTGCGCGAAAGACATCGTCGAACACGCCGGCGTGCCGCGATTCCTGTTCAGCGATTTCCCGCTCGGCAACGCGGGCGGCCGGCCGCACGACATCGCCTCGCAGGCGTTCACGCTCGAACTCGCATTGCGCGTGCTCGAAAGCGCGCCGGCGGCGCGCACGACCGTGCAATCGCCGTTGCGGTGGGCCGAGAACGCGGCGTGGAAACGCGATTATAACAATGTCGAGCAGATGAGTTCGGACGAATTGGCGCAGCGGCGGCGCGAGTTCGACGCGCAGAAGGCCATCGCGAAAACCGTCATCGCGGCGGCATAGTTAAGATTGTCCACAATCGCATCCGCATTGATTCAGCATCATTGCAATCGACATCGAAGCGGAACTCTTCGTCCATCGCTCCCGGTCTATGGTCGGGCCTTCGCAACGGGAGCGAGCGATGGACGAGCGGCGAGCGACGATCCGAGAGCGTGTCATCTACGGCGCGAAAGCGTCCGCGCCGTCGGGCCGGACCCGGCATTGCATGGTGCGGAACATGTCCAGCAGCGGCGCGCATGTCGTGTTCAGCAACGCCGCGCGGCTGCCCGACGACATCGCGCTGACGATCTCGCGCAAGGGCCGTTCGTATCAGGCCCGCGTCGTGTGGTGGCGTGACAACACCGCCGGCCTCGCTTTCGCCGCCGATGCGCCAAGCCTGACGCCGCAAAATCTTCATCTCGAAGAACGGCTGCGTTTGAGCGAAAAGAAAACCCGCCTGCTGAAACGCCGCGTCCGCGAATTGCTCGGCGAGGGTTAGATCGTCAATCCGAAGGCCTGATGCAGGCCAAGCTGCCCGCCCGGCGTGATCGCCAGTTCGCGCGGGTCGCGGCCGCGCTTGACCCATCCGAGATCGAAGCAACGCAGCGCGATCGCCGCGCCGACGACACCGGCGAGATGCGGCCGTCGCTCGGTCCAGTCGAGGCAATGACGACAAAACGGCCGCCGGCCCGGTCTCGACACATCCGCGCCCAGCGCTTCCAGAAACGCCATGCCGCTGTCGGTCACTTCGCCACCATCGTCGCCGAGGTTGACGTGGCCGTTTTCGCGAAGCGAGTCCGCGATGCCGACGCCGAGCAAGCCGGCGAAGTGATCGTAACAGGTGCGCGCGCGGCGCAGCGCATCCTCGCGCTTGGTGCGCGGCCGGAGACGCGGCGGCGTCATCGATGCCACGGCGATGATGCTCTCCAGCATCTGGGCGACTTGCGGCGTCGCCAGCCGATAATAGCGATGCCGGCCCTGCTTCACGACGCTGAGCAGGCCTGCCTGCATCATTTTGGCAAGATGCCCGCTCGCGGTCTGCGGCGTGACACCGGCGGCGAAAGCGAGTTCGGTCGCCGTCAGCGCGCGGCCATCGAACAAAGCCGTCAGAATGTTGGCGCGGGCGGGATCGCCGATCAGCGCCGCGATTTCCGCGAGTTGAGGAATGCTCATCCTGGAAAAATGACGCCGCGATCGCGCCCGCGCAAGCCGGAATGCTTCGGTCCCGGCCGAAGTGTCAGGCGATCGGCTTTTTGGACTGCACTGACAAAAGGGCGGCGATCCCGCGATCGCCGCCCTTTGTTCTACTTTGCAAAGCGTCAGACCTTGGCGAACTTCGAGCCGCCCGAACCACCGGGCGGGCTCGCTTTCGGCTTGCGCGGCCGCGCCTTCGGCAGTTTTTCGGGCTTCGGGGTCACCGGGCCATCGACATATTCGAAGGCGATGCTTTCCTGCTCGATGCCAAGCACAGGCTCGGTCTTTTCGAGCACCACGCGGACGTGGCCGCCATCCTTGAGCTTGCCGAACAGCAGCTCATCCGCCAGCGGCTTCTTGATGTGCTCCTGAATGATGCGCGACATCGGCCGCGCGCCCATCTGTTCGTCGTAGCCATGCGTGACCAGCCAGGCCTTGGCGGGGTCGGACAGTTCGATCGTGACATCGCGATCGGCCAACTGCGCTTCGAGTTGCAGAACGAACTTCTCGACCACCATGCCGATGACGTCGGCGTTGAGATGCGCGAACGACACGACGGCGTCGAGCCGGTTGCGGAATTCCGGCGCGAACTGCCGGTTGATCGCCTCCTGGTCGTCGCCTTCGCGCTTGCTGCGCGTGAAGCCGAAGGCCTGACGCGCCAAGTCAGCCGCGCCGGCATTCGTCGTCATGATCAGGATCACGTTGCGGAAGTTGACCTGCTTGCCGTTGTGATCGGTCAGCCGTCCATGATCCATGATCTGCAACAAAACGTTGTAGAGATCAGGATGCGCCTTCTCGATCTCATCGAGCAGCACCACGCAATGCGGGTGCTGATCGACGCCGTCGGTCAGCAAGCCACCCTGATCGAAGCCGACATAGCCCGGGGGCGCGCCGATCAGGCGCGACACGGTATGGCGCTCCATATATTCGGACATGTCGAAGCGAATCAGTTCGACACCGAGCGACGCCGCGAGCTGCTTTGCCACCTCGGTCTTGCCGACGCCGGTCGGGCCCGAGAACAGATAGGAGCCGATCGGCTTTTCCGGCTCGCGCAAACCCGCCCGGGCGAGCTTGATCGACGCGGTCAGCGCCTCGATCGCCCGGTCCTGTCCGAACACCACGCGCTTCAGCGTCGTCTCCAGATGCTTCAGCACCTCGGCATCGTCCTTCGACACGCTCTTGGGCGGGATCCGCGCCATCGTCGCGATCGTGGTTTCGATTTCCTTGATGCCGATCGTCTTCTTGCGCTTGTTCTCGGCGACCAGCATCTGCGCGGCGCCGGACTCGTCGATCACGTCGATCGCCTTGTCCGGCAGCTTGCGGTCATGGATGTAACGCGACGACAATTGCACCGCCGCCTCGATCGCTTCGTTGGTGTATTTCAGCTTGTGATAATCCTCGAAGTAAGGCTTGAGGCCCTTGAGGATCGCGATGGCGTCTTCGACCGTCGGCTCGTTGACATCGATCTTCTGGAAGCGACGCACCAGGGCGCGGTCCTTCTCGAAGTGCTGGCGGTACTCCTTGTAGGTCGTTGAGCCCATGCAGCGGATTCCACCCGAGGCCAAAGCAGGCTTGAGCAGATTCGACGCATCCATCGCGCCGCCGGACGTGGCACCGGCGCCGATCACGGTATGGATCTCGTCAATGAACAGGATCGCGTTGGGATGCGCTTCCAGTTCCTTCAGCACCTGCTTGAGGCGCTCCTCGAAATCGCCGCGATAGCGCGTGCCGGCCAGCAGCGTGCCCATGTCGAGCGAGAACACCGTCGCCGCGGCGAGCACCTCGGGCACTTCGCTGTCGACGATCCGCTTGGCAAGACCCTCGGCAATCGCGGTCTTGCCGACACCAGCTTCGCCGACGAACAACGGGTTGTTCTTCTGGCGGCGGCACAGCACCTGGATGGCGCGGTTGATCTCGGAGTTGCGTCCGATCACCGGGTCGATCTTGCCGTCGCGCGCTTTCTTGTTGAGGTTGACGCAATAGGTATCGAGCGCCTCGCCCTTCTTTTTGGAATCGTCGCCGCCTTTGGCCTCGGTTTCCTCATCGACGCCGCGCACCGGCCGCGCCTCGGATACGCCGGGACGCTTGGCGATGCCGTGGCTGATATAATTGACCGCGTCGTAGCGCGTCATGTCCTGCTCCTGCAGGAAGTAAGCCGCGTGGCTTTCGCGCTCGGCGAAGATCGCGATCAGCACATTCGCGCCGGTCACTTCCTCGCGACCGGACGATTGAACGTGAATCACCGCGCGTTGAATCACGCGCTGGAAACCCGCCGTCGGCTTGGCGTCGTCCGCGCCGTCCGTGACGAGGTTTTCGAACTCGGTTTCAAGATAATTGACGAGACTGCCGCGCAGCTTGTCGAGATCGACGCTGCACGCCCGCATCACCGCGGCGGCGTCGCTGTCATCAACCAGCGACAGCAGCAGATGCTCCAGCGTCGCATATTGGTGATGCCGTTCGTTCGCGATCGCCAGCGCACGGTGAAGCGATTGTTCAAGGCTTTGAGAAAAAGTTGGCATTCCGCGTCCTCTTTGGCCCCCACCATCATGGTCATCGTTGCCGGGCGAGGCAACAAGAACCTTTCTGAGATATAGTCACGCGCGACCGTGGCGGAAGGCCGGCCTCGGTCAATCGGCACGGAGCGGCGCGCCGCG
>JAQGJY010000099.1 GCA_028290325.1 Tardiphaga sp. | reverse complement strand
GGCCCGGTCTCGCTCAGCCAGGTCAAGCAGTCGTTCCTTTTCCTGGCCCGGCAGATCTATCGATATCTGTTGGCAGCCACCCATGGGACGTTGCGCCAGGCGCGGGCGCGGTCGGCTGCGACGTGGAGCCGCCGCTCCGCGCTGGTCCGACAGTGGCGGACTCATCGCGAGCAATGGGGTGCAAAGCTCTCGCATTGGCGGCCCCTTGGCAAACGTCGAGCCACGGATGAGCCAATTCGCGCGCGCGACAGCGGCGCAGCAATCGCACCAGTCCCGCCAAATCGTCGCTACGCGCGAGCCGCTCGTATCGTCGTCGCGACCAGCGCCGCGCTTGCCGTTCTGCTGGCGGCCGTGGTTTTCTACAGCGTCGCGACGCTCCCTATCTCTGGAGGTCTCCAGATCGAGGGCTCGCAGAGCGCGCTCACCATTGAAGGCTCGCAGGGCGAGGTCTTCGCGACGCGCGGCATGTACAAAGGTGACCGGCTGACCGCCGCCGATCTTCCCGCGAACCTGGCTCAAGCCATCGTCTCCATCGAGGACCGCCGCTTCTATCAGCATTGGGGCGTTGATCTGCGCGGCATCTTGCGCGCCGGCTGGCGGAACAGCCAGGCTGGCGGCACGCGAGAGGGCGGCAGCACGATCACGCAACAACTTGCGCGGCTGATGTTCTTGTCTCAGGAGCGCAGCTTGCGCCGGAAGATTCAGGAGGCGGCCCTGTCGGTCTGGCTCGAACACCAGCTCAGCAAGGACGACATTCTTCTGCGCTATCTGAACACGGCGTATTTCGGTGCAGGCGCCTATGGCGTCGATGCCGCGGCCAAGCGTTATTTCGGTAAGCGGGCCAAGGACCTGTCGCTGGGAGAAGCGGCGATGCTGGCAGGCCTCGTTCGGGCGCCATCGCAGCTGGCGCCGACCCGCAACTTCGGCGGCGCGAAGGAAAGACAGGAAACCGTTCTGCAAACGATGGTGGAAACGAAGGCGATTACCCCGGCGGAAGCCGACGCCGCGCGGCTGCAGCGAATCGATATGAAAATCCCACCCGAAACCCCGCCGGGCACCAATTATTTCGTCGATATGGTGGCCGGCGATGTTCGCAAATTACTCGGCTCGGCGTCAGGCGATTTCAAGTTGCGAACGACGCTGAACCTGGAACTTCAGCGGCTCGCCGAAGGTGTCATCGAACGTCGCCTCGAAGCCGAGGGAGGCAAGAAGTCGGTATCGCAAGCCGCTCTCGTCGCGCTGGGTCGGGACGGCGCCGTGCTCGCCATGGTCGGAGGGCGGGATTATGAGTCGAGCCAGTTCAATCGCGCCACACAGGCCAAAAGACAGCCCGGCTCGCTATTCAAATTGTTCGTCTATCTGACAGCCCTGCAGCGTGGATACACACCGCAGACCGTGCTTACCGATAGGCCGACACAGATTGGCGACTGGGAGCCGCAAAACTACGGCGGCAGCTTTCGCGGAAACATGACACTGCGCACGGCGTTCGCGAACTCCGTCAACACGATCGCGGCACAACTGGCGAACGAAGTCGGCATCCCGGCGGTGATCGAGACCGCCAAGCAGATGGGGGTGCAGTCGAATCTGCCGGCGGTGCCCAGCCTGGCGCTCGGGTCGGCCGAGGTTACGCTGATGGAAATGACCAAGGCCTTCGCCGTCGTAACCTCGAAGTCGAAAGCACTGGAGCCTTTCGCGATTCAATCGATTTCGGGCGCCGCCACCCAATCGCTTTACACGAGGCCCAATGTCGGCCCGGATGTGACCCCGCAACTCGCCGACAGCCGCGCCATGATGCTGGATATGTTGCAGGCCGTCGTCACCGATGGCACCGGGAAGGCGGCCCGCATTCCCAACGTTGCGGTCGCGGGCAAAACCGGGACGACCCAAGACTATCGAGATGCCTGGTTCGTCGGCTTCACGCCGCAATTGATCGTCGGCGTGTGGGTCGGCAACGACGACAATTCATCGACCAACAAAGTGACGGGTGGTGATATGCCCGCGAACATCTGGCATGATTTTGTCTCGCGCGCCGGGCCGGCACTGTCGAGGCCGACCTCCGACACCCTGGCGAAGGCGACCGCGCGACCAGCCGGCGCGCCTCCCCTTGTGCCGTTATCGCCGAATGAACTGGCTTCTAGTACCGAGGGATCATCGGGCGGCAGCGGCACGTCGCTCCGGGGACCGGCCGACGTCGTCGATACCGCCATACTGTCCATCCGAGGCCAATCCGTTCGGCTGTTGGGCCTTGAGGGAGATGGTGACCGACGAGCCATCAGGCCGCTGACGCGTTTTCTTCGCCGCCGTGAAGTGGTGTGCGAGCCCACAGGCAAGCCGGGTGTCTACCAATGCAACGTGGCCGGTCAAGATCTCTCGGAGCTGATCTTGAGCAACGGCGGCGCGCGCGCGTCGTCGGACGCGTCGACGTCAATGCTCGCGGCGGAAGAAGAAGCGCGATCCGCTCGACTAGGCCTATGGCGGCGGATGTAAGATAAACAGCGCAGGGCGCGCTTTCGGCGCCGGCCTGCTCGGAAGCAATGACCGTGGGCCGATGCAGATCCCCGCATAGGGCGGACCGCGTGGCGCAGGTAGCGCCCAGGACGTTTTGATCTTTTTAAGGATGACGAGACGTCATTGGATCGCCGCGACACGATGCCGACCAAGTCAGCAGCAATATACGCGAACATTTGCTACTAAATTAACCCGACCCCACTTTAAGTGCCGAAATTGAATTTGCACAGCTTTTGGGTCTCGCGCGCTGGCTCACTGCCTTCCGTGTTCCCGCGGCAGAAGTCGGCCAGCTACAGAATTCGCTTTGATAAGACGTCAGCCTTGCCGCATTTCTCGTCGCTTAGTCGTGACATACATAGTTCGCTTACAATTGCT
>JAQGJY010000095.1 GCA_028290325.1 Tardiphaga sp. | reverse complement strand
CGCGGCGCGGACACCGCCGCCGCGACATCCATGTTGTAGTCGAGCACGTTGACGATCACTTGCAACACCGTCGAGATGATGCGGCTGCCGCCGGGCGATCCCGTCACCAGCACGGGCTTGCCGTTTTTCAGCACGATGGTCGGTGACATCGACGACAACGGCCGCTTGCCCGGACCCGGCAGATTGGCCTCGAAACCGACCAGCCCAAAGGCATTCGACGCGCCCGGCGCCGCGGTGAAATCGTCCATCTCGTTGTTCAGCAACACGCCGGTGCCCTCCGCGACGAGGCCAAGGCCATAGGGAAAATTCAGCGTGTAGGTATTGCTTACGGCATTGCCGCTAGAATCCATCACCGAATAATGGGTCGTGTTGCTGCCCTCGCGCGGCGGCACGGCATCGAGCGCGGCGGTCCACGGCGTCGCCTTCACGGGATCGATGCTGGCGCGTTGCCGGGCGGCGTAGTCCTTCGACATCAGCATCCGTGTCGGCGCATCGACAAAAGCCGGATCGCCGAGATAGCGCGCGCGATCGGCGTAAGCGCGCTTCATGCTCTCGATCAGCAGATGCAGCGACGGCGCCGAGCCCTGCGCCAAATCCGCCAGCGCGAAGCCTTCCAGCATGTTGAGCGTCTCGACCAGCACGATGCCGCCCGACGACGGCAGCGGCATCGCGACGAGATCGTAACCGCGATAGCTGCCGCGCACCGGCGAGCGTTCGACGGCGGAGTAATTTTTCAGATCGTCCGTCGTGATCAGACCGCCGGCCGCGACGATGCCGCGCGAGAGCTTGTCCGCAACCGCGCCTTCGTAGAAACCGCGCGGCCCGGACTCGGAAATCGCTTGCAGCGTGGCGGCGAGATCAGGCTGTTTCAACAGATCGCCGGGCCGCAACGGCGCGCCATCGGGCCGCGAAAACACTTTCAGCGAGTGAGGCCACCGCTCCATCCGCCGCACCATGCTCGGCAACGTATCCGCGATGTCGTCGGCGACCGTGAAGCCGTCGCGCGCCAAGGCGATCGCGGGTTTCAGAATGTCGGCCAGCGTGAATTTGCCGGAGCCGTAATCGCGCAACGCGTGTGCCAGCCCCGCGACGGTGCCGGGCACGCCGATGCCGAGCGCGCTGTCGCGCGATTTGGCGATGTCCGGTTTGCCGTCCGCGCCGAGAAACATGTCGCGGGTCGCGGCCGCCGGCGCGGTTTCGCGATAATCGATCGCGACGTCGCGACCGTCGGCGAGATGGATCACCATGAAGCCGCCGCCGCCGATGTTTCCCGCGCGAGGATAGGTGACGGCCATCGCGAATCCGGTCGCCACGGCGGCGTCGATCGCGTTGCCGCCCTGCTGCAGGACTGCCGCGCCGATTTCAGCCGCGAGCCGCTCCTGCGCGACCACAAGGCCGTGCCGCGCAATGACCGACGCCGGCGCCGCCATTGGCGCGCCGCCGCGCACATCCTGAGCCTGCAGCGGCAGCGCGGCGAGCGCGCAGAGCGTCAGCGTGGATGCCAGCAGACTTAATCTGAACGCGATCATGGGTTTCTCCGACAAAGTCTCAAGGCCGTTCCCGCGTTGGATGCTATACGGGTTCGACGCGCGCTGGCACAAACAGTGACGTGATTCGACAGGACCAATAAAAAATGGCCGTCACCGCCGCCGCCGCAGCCGATCAATCCCGCCATCCCGCCACTTATCCGCCGCGCTCCGCCGTCATCGGCTGGATGCTGTTCGACTGGGCGGCGCAGCCTTACTTCTCGCTCATCACCACCTTTGTGTTCGCGCCGTACTTTGCCACGCGCATCGCGGCTGACGCCGCGACCGGACAATCGTTGTGGGGTTTTGCGACGGCCGCGGCGGGTCTCATCATCGCGCTGATGTCGCCGGTGCTCGGCGCGATCGCCGACGCGAGCGGCCGGCGCAAGCCGTGGATCGCGGTGTTTGGCGCGATCTTCGTGGTTGGCGCGAGCTTGATGTGGATCGGCAAGCCCGGCGATCCGTCGATCATCCTGCCGCTGCTGATCGCCTACGGCTTCGCGACGATCGGCGTCGAATTCGCCACGGTCTTCAACAACGCGATGATGCCGTCGCTGGTGCCGCCGGACAAGATCGGCCGCCTGTCCGGCTCCGGTTGGGCGCTCGGCTATGTCGGCGGTATCCTGAGCCTCATATTGGTGCTCGGCTTCATGGCGGCGAATCCGACGACTGGCCGCACCTTGTTTGGCCTGGTGCCGCTGTTCGGGCTCGATCCGGCGGCATTTGAGGGCGACCGCATCACCGGCCCGATCGCCGGCCTGTGGTTCGTCGTCTTCGTGTTGCCGATGTTTCTGCTGACGCCGGATTTTCCGGCGAAAAAGCCGGTCGGCTCGGCGCTCCGCGAGGGCCTCGCCGATCTCAAACGCACGCTCGGCGAATTGCCGGCCCGCCGCTCGGTCGCGGCGTTCCTGCTGGCCAACATGATCTATACCGACGGGCTGGTGTCGCTGTTCGCCTTCGGCGGCATCTATGCGGCCGGCACCTTCGGTTGGAATACGATTCAGATCGGCACCTTCGGCATTCTGCTCGCGATCTCCGGCACGGTCGGTGCGTGGCTCGGCGGCAAGCTCGACGATGCGTTCGGCCCGAGGCGCGTCATCGCCGGCAGCTTGATGTTGCTGCTGGTCGCGATCATCTCGATTTTGCTGATCGATCGCGAGACGATCTTTTTCATCAACGTCGCGCCGCCGGTCGCGGGCGGTGGATTGTTCGCGGCCCCGGCCGAGAAAGCCTATCTGGCGCTCGGTTGTCTGATCGGCATGGCCGGCGGGCCGTTGCAGGCGGCGTCACGCTCCTTGCTGATCCGGCTCGCGCCGCGGGATCGCATCGCGCAGTTCTTCGGGCTGTTCGCGTTGACCGGCAAGGTGACGTCGTTCATCGGCCCGCTGCTGATCGGTATCGTCACGGCCGTCACGATGAGTCAGAAGGCCGGCATGGCGGTGTTGGTGGTGTTCTTCGTGGCGGGGCTGGGTCTGCTCGCGCGCGTGCGGACCGAGTAGCCGCCACACTGCAACCCGCCCAGGCGAGGCGGTGGTCCAGTGGAGCATCGATGAGCGGCGTAATGGCGCTCGGGCTGTGGCTGCCGTTGCGGCGACGGCTCGCCCTCAATGCTTGAAATGTCTCACACCCGTGAACACCATCGCGATCCCGGCATCGTCGGCGGCCTTGATGACCTCGTCGTCGCGCACCGAGCCGCCGGGCTGAATCACCGCGGTCGCGCCGGCCTCAATCGCCACCAGCAGACCATCCGCGAACGGAAAGAATGCGTCGGACGCCACGACCGAGCCCTTGGTCATCGGCGCGGCCAGTTTCAATTCGGTTGCCGCATCCTGCGCCTTGCGCGCGGCAATGCGCGCCGAATCAATCCGGCTCATCTGCCCGGCGCCGATGCCGACGGTGGCGAGGTCCTTCGCGTAAACGATCGTGTTCGACTTGACGTGCTTGGCGACGCGAAACGCGAATTGCAGATCGCGCATCTCGGCGTCGGTGGGCGCGCGTTTCGTCGCCACCTTCAGCGTCATCGCCTCCACCACGGCATTGTCGCGGCTCTGCACCAGCAGCCCGCCGGCCACGGTCTTGTAGGTGAGGCCGAGCGCGCGCGGATCAGGCAGGCCGCCCGCCAGCAACAGCCGCAAGTTCTTCTTCGTCGCGACGATGGCGATGGCTTCGTCTGTCGCATCCGGCGCGATGATGACCTCGGTGAAGATGTCCGTGATCGCGCGCGCGGCGTCCGCGTCCAGCGTCCGGTTCAGCGCGACGATGCCGCCGAACGCCGATGTCGAATCGCAAGCCAGCGCCTTGCGATAGGCGCTCACCAGGTCAGCACCTTCCGCGACGCCGCAAGGGTTGGCGTGCTTGACGATGACACAGGCGGCGGTGCGCTTGGCGTCGAATTCGCCGATGCATTCATAGGCCGCGTCGGTATCGTTGATGTTGTTGTAGGACAATTCCTTGCCCTGCAGCTGCCGCGCGGTCGAGACGCCGGGGCGGTGTTCGGGCGTGCGATAGAACGCCGCCGTCTGGTGCGGATTCTCGCCGTAGCGCAGCGACTGGATCAGTTTGCCGCCGACCGCGCGAAACGCCGGCGCGTCGATTTTCAGTTGCTCGGCGAACCAGTTCGAAATCGCGGCATCGTAGGCGGCGGTGCGGGCATAGGCCTTGGCGGCGAGGCGACGGCGCAAGGTGCGCGTGGTCGCGCCGGCATTCGCGGTCAACTCGTCGAGCACGGCCTGATAATCCGACGCCTCGACGACGACGGCGACGTCGTCGTGATTCTTCGCGGCGGCGCGGATCATCGCCGGCCCGCCGATGTCGATATTCTCGATGCAATCGTCGTAGTCCGCGCCTTTCTCAACGGTCGCCTCGAACGGATAGAGATTGACGACGAGCAGATCGATCGGCGCGATATTGTGGTCGGCCATCGCGGCCTTGTGCTCGGCATTGGCGCGGATCGCCAGCAGCCCGCCATGCACGTTCGGATGCAGCGTCTTGACGCGGCCGTCCATCATCTCCGGAAAGCCGGTCAGTTCGGCGACGTCGCGGACGGCGAGGCCGGCGGCGGCGATTGCCTTGGCCGTGACGCCGGTCGAGACCAACTCGACGCCGTGCGCTGCCAGCGCGCGGGCGAAATCGATCAGTCCGGACTTGTCGGATACGGACAAAAGCGCCCGGGTCACGCGGCGCGGATGGTCGGTCATGGCAAGCCCTCTCGAATGCAAGGCCGCCGGGTAGCATGGTTTGGCGGGGCGTTAAACCAGGACGTTGGGGAAACCTACAACGGCAATTCGGGTTCACGACGCGCGTTGCGGCCGGCCTTGGTGGCGGAAGCCGAGGTCGACGACCGCGTGAAACTCCAGCGCACGCTGGACGTCTGTCGGGCGTCCTGCTGGATCACGATCTGCGCGGTGCGGCGCGGGCCGTCATTGCCGGCAAGGAAGACGCTGTCCTCGAGATCGACCTTGTCGTCCAGGGCTTCGAAGGTCCAGACGTCGCGGTTCGGCAATACCAGCATCACGCCGCGCGCATCGCTGAGCCGGCTGGCCTTGACCGCCGGATGCAGGTGAAAGCGGATCGCATACGAACTGTCGGTGCCCTTGATGCGGGTGCCGGGCGCCGGCTCCACGCTGTCTTCGCCGTCGAGCCGCGTGCCGTCGTGGCTGGCCATCAGGACGCGGCGATGCACGACGCCGAATTTGCCGAGATAGCCGTCATGCGCGGTCGAGAGCATGACGCCGTTCTCGCTGACCTCGCGATAGTTCTCGACATTGTCCGGCCCGCCGATGATCGGCGCGCCTTGCAGATAGCGCTTCACCGCCGAGAGTTCGACGAACTGGCACGACGACGCGCCGTGATAGCTCAACGTCGAATGCGCCGGCGTGGCGCGGGCGAAGGCGCGCCAGTTCTCGCGGCCGGTCGACGGCATGCCGCAATTGACGACGATGCGGCTCAGGCCGGATGACAATTCGAACGCCAAGCAGCCGGCATGCGCGTCATGGCTGACATTGGCCGGCGGCGGCGAGCCGGTATCGATGATCACGGTCATCGCGCCGGCGTCGATGCGCTGAAATCCGGTATGCGGCATGTTCGCCATCGGCGCGCCATGCGTATCGTCGTAAGCAAGCAGTGTCGCCAGCAGATGCGATGGCGCGCTGCTCATGCCGTTGAACAAGGCGAAGCTGCCGTCGCCGTGGCGAAAGAATCGCAGCATCGGCATCATGCGGTCGATCGCATTCAGCAATGCCGGCGGCGGCGCGATATTGCGCGCGGCGAAGGTCTGGCGCAGCGGCAGCAGGTCGGTCAGCAGATCGACCAGCGCGCCGGGATTACGCGAGATGTGCCCGCCATCCGGCAGGATCTGGCGTTGCAGTTCGTCGGAGAGTTTGCGCGTCGCGGCGCGAATGTTGCGCGCCTGATTGGCCAGGCACAGCGAGGCGTAGCACAAGGCGATCAGCACTTGCAGGCGCGGCACGCCGTCGGCCGTATCGTTCACGGCGTAACGCAGCGAGCGGATTTCGCGGGCGATCGCGCGCAGATAACGGCGATAGAAACGGCTGTCGCTATCGCCAAGCACCATTGGCGCCTGCGACAGCAGCGAGATCGCGCGCCGCGCCATCACTTCGGGGCGCCGCGCGACGGCGCGGCCGCGCGAGGCGTTGGTCAGCCAGTCCTCGACCAGCGCGCGGGCATTGGCGCGGGTGATCGCGGTATCGGCGGCGCGCAGATGCCGCAGCCAGCCGAAGCCGAGCAGCGCGACTTCCCAATCCTCCGACGGCGGTTCGAGATCGAAAATCGAGCGGCCATGACACGTGACGATCTTGCCAGCGAAGACGAATCGGCCAGCATAGATTTCCGCCGCGCGCGTCGAATCGGCGGTCCGCAGATCGTGTGGCGCGATGATGAGACGATCGGTGCGACCCGGCCATAGCCGTGAGACCGCCACCGAACCGCCGCGCGCGCGCGCCATCACGTTGCGTCCGAAGCGACGCAGGATCAGGGTCGATAGTCGTCTGCGATTTCCGACCGACACGCGCGCCTTTGGCATCTTCGAGGAGGACGACCTCGAGCTTTGGGATTTCGACCGGAATTCGGGCGGGTCTGCCTGCGGCAAGCCCCCGAATCCCCCGAGCGGGACTACGCCGTCTGCATACTATAGCGAGCGACGGGTTTGGACGAAAATCGGTCGCCGGCACCGATGGCGCCCGCTTTAGCCCTATGAGCGTGATCGTCGAACCCCGGAGGCACCCCGCGCGTCGCGCCGGGGCGTGCTTGCGGGCTCATGCGCCGGTCAGGATTTGACCAGCCGGGCGGCATAGAAGCCGTCGAGCCCGCCGAGCCGGGGATCGGCGTGCGGCAGATGGCAGGGCAGCGTCCGCAGGTCGCCGTCGGCATTGATGATCTCCGTCAAGCCGCCGACCTCGGACGACTCGACCGGAACCCGCGTCATCTCCGGCATCGCGGCGAGCAGCGACGCGATCGCCAGTTCGCCCTCCTCCGGTTCCAACGAGCAGGTGCAATAGACCAGCGTGCCGCCCGGCCGCAGCAACGTGACGGACTTGCGCAGCAATTTGCCCTGCAACGCCGTCAGCGCCAGAATGTCGTCGTCCTGCTTCAGCCAGGCGACATCCGGATGGCGGCGGATCGTGCCGGTCGAGGCGCACGGGGCATCGACCAGAATGGCGTCAAAGTCGGCCTGATCGGGCTGCCAGTCAGTGGCGTCGGCGACGATGGTGGTCGCCTCCAGCCCAAGCCGCCCGAGATTCTCGCGCAACCGGGCCACGCGATGCGGCGACCGGTCGATCGCGGTGACATCTGCGCCGCCATGAATCAGCTGGGCGGTCTTGCCGCCGGGCGCGGCGCAAAGATCGGCGATCCGCCGCCCCTTGAGGTCGCCGAACAATTTGGCCGGCAGCGCGGCGGCGGCATCCTGCACCCACCACTGGCCTTCGGAAAAGCCGGGCAGCATCGGCACCGATCCCTGCAACAAGGTGCGAACGGTCCCGGTCGGCAATGTCTCGCCATGCAGCCGCGTCGCCCAATGGTCGGGATCGGCTTTGACCGTCAGATCGAGCGACGGCTCGTGGCTGAGGGCATGGGCGATCGCGCGCGCGGTCTCGTCGCCATAATGCGTGGTCCATCGCGCCATCAGCCATGGCGGCAGGTCGAGCGTCTGATCCTTGACCTCGTCGATCAGCGGCTGGCCTTCGCGCGCGCAACGCCGCAGCACCGCGTTGACGAGGCCGGCATATTTCGCGGCCCGGCGATCGGATTGCACGAGGCGCACCGACAGATCGACGGCGGCGTGATCAGGGACGTCCATCCAGAGAATCTGCGCGGCGCCGATCAACAGCGCGCTTTGCGCGCGCGGCGCATCGGTCGGCACGCCCTTGTCGAGCAGCCGTGACAGGATATGGCCGAGCGTGCCGAGGCGCCTCAAAATCGTCGCGACCAGCCGGCGCATCAGCGCGCGGTCGCGATCCGCCAGGGTCTTCAGGCCGGGATGGGCCGCGGCGCCTTCAAGCTGATCGTCGAGCGTGCGATGCTTGTGCAGCACGCCGTCGAGAATATCCGCCGCGATTCGTCGCGCTGCGAGGCCGGGGACCTCGGTCGGGGGTGCAAATCGCGAAGGTGTCATGAGGCGGGGACATCACTGAAGAGCAAAGCGGCAGGCGTGATCCTGTCTGGCATCCGAATATGCCAAATGTAAGAATCGCCGGCGTGGTCCAGAAAAGTAAGACAGCCGGTTGTCCGATAGGATCATGCCCATGATAGACGACGGGAAGGTCGGTTGCGGCGAAATCGGATCAGACCCGCGAATCGAGACCGCCTTGATGATCGCACATTCGCGGTATGATCTGGTTCACGATCAAAAGGCACGACGACGGATGATGCCGATGACTGACGATTCAAGCGAACCGATGGATGGCGAGACGATCGAGACCGCAGCGCCGCCGCCGCCGAAAGTGCTGACGCCGCAGGCTCAGCGGGCGCTGGCCGAAGCCGAAGCCCGCCGCGCGGCGGGTCTCGCGGCCGCGCGGCTGGCAAAGGAATTCCAGGGCCCCAAAGGCCCGGAGCCGACGCGCTACGGCGACTGGGAAACCAAAGGCATCATCTCGGATTTTTGAGGTGATGCTGTCCCGGGCGCGGTGCGATGGAGCGGCCCATGAAAAGCCGCACCGCGTCGTCCAGGACACGCAGCTCAGCGCCACTCAGCTTAGCCCCACTCAGCGCGACGTGACGACGACCGACGTGCCGACCGACACGCGCTGGTAGAGGTCGGTGATGTCGTCGTTCAGCATACGGACGCAGCCATAGGATACGAAGCCGCCGATCGAGCCGGGCTTGTTGGTGCCGTGGATGGCGTATTCGCCGCCAGCCAATGTCATCGCCGCGACGCCCATCGGATTGGCGGGCGAACCGCCGGCGA
>JAQGJY010000084.1 GCA_028290325.1 Tardiphaga sp. | reverse complement strand
TGGCTGCATTCGGATGGGGACTGATGGCGGCCGCGATCTCATCGCCGCAGGCCCAGGCTCAAACGCTCCCCGCGCGAGAACCGTCCTTCCAGGTCGCGCAGTCCTTCGAAGATGCACCGCGTCAGCGTCCCCGGCCGCGCGTCCGCATCTACCGGAATGACGACAATCGCGGCGTCTATCCGAGCTACAATCCCGGTCCCAATGCGGTACGCGATTGCAGCGCCACTTACGTGCAGGAATTCCGCCCGAGCGGCACCGTCATCACACCGCGCCTGAATTGCTATTGGCGACGCGGCTGACAGTCAGCAGCCCGAGACGCTTGCCGATGAACCATCCGCTGCGGCGGCGCGACATATGGTTTGGCGTGGGGCCGTCTGATCTTCGACATTCGAGAGCACCGTCCCCGCGCCGACCCACCGCGTGGGTAACCGCGCGGCATGATCAAGGGGGCGTCCGGCCCCTCGCCGTTCAGTTTCCCTTCATCCCGTGCGAAATATCGTCGCACCATCCCGTGCGGCGGGGACCGCTCAAGCAAGGCCGTAAAGGTCGCGCAGCCGCGTCACGCTTACAACCAAGGAGATTTCGATGACCCTGAAGAAGATTTTCGGCTTTCTGGCGCTCGCCGGTCTGCTGTTCGTCGCGGCCCCCAGCAAGTCGGCCCACGCTGTCTCGCTGTTGAACCCGGCCGCTGCCGCATTGGTCCAAAGCGGCGAGTCCGCCACCACCGAAGTGCGCTACCGGCGCGGCTACGGCTATCGCCGTTTCTACGCGCCGCGTCGCTACTACGCGCCGCGCCGCTATTATCGGCCGTATTATGCGCCGCGCCGGTTCTACGGCGGTCGTCGCTACCGTTATTGATGTGTCACAGGCCCGCCAAAGCGGGCCTGTTTCGTTTCGGACGACAGGGTCACAGCTTTGCTTTCGGATCCATTTTGCCCTAACGATAATGTCAGCGAATGTCTCGGAAACCGGAGTGGACGCAGTGCGTTAGAGCCGCACGATCAGGGCCGGTTTGCCCGGATATCGCTGGGTTGGCAGTCACGTCCAAACTTGCGCCACCATGTCAAATGAACAGGAGCGTACGATGAAATACTCTTTTGGGTCGGCCCTCGTGGCGACCGCAATCTTGCTCGGCGGAGCGGCCGTGAGCGGCTCGGCGATCGCAGGCCCGGCTTCCGAGGCCGTCATCAAGGCTGATACGGCCACGACGATGACCGACATCAGCGCGCAGCGCCGTCACTATTACGGCGGCTACGGTCATCGCTTTGGCGGCCATCGCTTCGGATACGGTCCCCGCTTCGGCTACGGCCCGCGCTTCGGCTATGGTCCTCGCTTTGGTTACGGTCCGCGTTTCGGATATCGCCCGCGTTATGTTTATGCTCGCCCGTTCTATCGGCCGATCGGTTATTACGGCTACCGCCCGGCCTATTACCGCCCGGCCTATTACGTTGGATATCGTCCGGCCTATTATGGCGGCTACGGCTACCGTCCGCTCGGCTATTACGGTGGTTATCGGCCCGCTTATTACGGCGGCTACGGGTATGGCGGCTACGGATATGGCGGACCCCGCATCGGCGTCGGCCTGGGAGCGATCGGCGTCAGCTTCGGCGGCTTCGGCTTCTAAGCCGGCCTGAGACCAGACAATCAACGTCAACGGCCGGGGCAGTGCCCGGCCGTTTGTATGAGGGTTGCGTTGGCGGATTTTGGGCGGATTTTGCGTTTGGCCGGCGGCTCGGATAAACCGCCGCGATGAAACGGACCGGCCTCATGATCGCGCTCGGCCTTGCCCTCGTCATCGGGCTGGTATTCGGGCTTTACCCGCAATTCGACTTGCGGATTGCCGCGCTGTTCTACGACCCCACCGCCAGGGATTTTCCGCTCCGGCATAACGTCGCGGCGATGATCGCGCGTGACGCCGCGATGTGGGTCGCCTGGGGGATCGCGGCGCCGGCCATCGTTGCCCTCGTCGCCAAGATGATCCGGCCAGACCGGCCGTTGTTCCTGCCCGGCCGCGCGGTGGCGTTGCTGCTCATCAGCATCACTCTGTCGGCCGGCATTCTCACCAACCTCACCTTCAAAAGCCATTGGGGCCGGCCGCGCCCGATCGCGACGCAGGAATTCGGCGGCCCGTGGCCGTTCAAAGCGTGGTGGGACCCGCGCGGGGCGTGCCCGAAAAACTGTTCGTTCTTCTCGGGCGAAAGCGCCACGGCCTTCTGGGCCTATGCGCCGGCCGCGCTGGCGCCGCCGCCGTGGCGACCGCTCGCTTATGCCGGCGCGACCGTCTTCGGCATCGTGACCAGCGTGTTGCGAATGGCGTTCGGCGGGCATTATTTCACCGACGTCACCATCGCCGGCATCATCAGCTTCCTGGTGATCTGGCTGCTCTATGGCTGGCTCTATCGCTGGCGCGCGACCCGCATGTCAGACCAGCGGATCGACGACGCGTTGACGCGCTTCGGCTGGCCGGGCTATCGCTGGCGGCGCAAGCTCGGCGGTCATGATGTCGGCCCGGTGCCGACCGCGACCAATCGCGCCAGCCGCTGAATACCTGCCGCTCGCGCGACGTTTGCTCGTCGCGCTCCCAACCTGCAAGACATTGCCCCGATTGGACGTCTGATGAGCACGATCTTGAAGAGCCTGCCCAAGGGCGACAATGTCGGCATCGCCTTCTCGGGCGGGCTCGACACCAGCGCGGCGCTGTTGTGGATGAAGCAGAAGGGCGCGCGGGTCTTCGCCTATACGGCCAATCTCGGCCAACCCGACGAGGCCGATTACGACGAGATTCCGCGCAAGGCGATGGAATTCGGCGCCGAAAAAGCCCGCCTGGTCGATTGCCGCGCGCAACTGGTCCACGAGGGGATCGCCGCCATTCAATCGGGCGCGTTCCACGTCTCGACCGGCGGCATCGCCTATTTCAACACCACGCCCCTCGGCCGCGCCGTGACCGGCACGATGCTGGTCTCGGCGATGAAAGAGGACAACGTCAACATCTGGGGCGATGGCTCGACCTACAAGGGCAACGATATCGAGCGGTTCTATCGCTACGGACTGCTGACCAACCCAGATCTGCGAATCTACAAGCCGTGGCTCGACCAGCAATTCACCGACGAACTCGGCGGCCGGGCGGAAATGTCGGCGTTCATGACCGCCAACGGATTCGGCTACAAGATGAGTGCCGAAAAGGCCTATTCGACCGACAGCAATTTGCTCGGCGCGACCCATGAGGCAAAGGATCTCGAAAGCCTCGACACCGGCATCCAGATCGTCAACCCGATCATGGGCGTGCCGTTCTGGCGCGACGACTGCGTCGTCAAGGCCGAAAAAGTCGTCGTGCGGTTTGAGGAAGGCCAGCCGGTTGCGTTGAACGGCCAGAGCTTCTCCGATCCGGTCGCTCTGTTTCTGGAAGCCAACGCGATCGGCGGCCGCCACGGTCTCGGGATGAGCGACCAGATCGAGAACCGGATCATCGAGGCGAAGAGTCGCGGCATCTACGAAGCGCCGGGGATGGCGCTATTGCACATCGCCTATGAGCGGCTCGTCACCGGCATCCACAACGAAGACACCATCGAGCAGTATCGCGTCAGCGGCATGCGGCTCGGCCGGTTGCTCTATCAGGGACGATGGTTCGATTCCCAGGCCCTCATGCTGCGTGAAACGGCGCAGCGCTGGGTGGCGCGGGCGGTGACCGGCGAAGTGACGCTCGAACTGCGTCGCGGCAACGATTACTCGCTTCTCAACACCCAGAGCCCGAACCTGACCTATGCGCCGGAGCGGCTGAGCATGGAGAAGGTCGAGGATGCGCCGTTCACGCCGGGTGATCGGATCGGCCAATTGACCATGCGCAACCTCGACATTTCCGATACCCGCAACAAGCTGGATCTCTACGCCAAGACCGGCCTGCTGTCGGCGCGCGAGGGGTCTCGCATCCCCAAACTCGACAGCGACAGGGGCTGACAGGCGAAGTTGCCGCCGTCATTGCGCGGCGGTTGCGCGACTCGCCGTCGGCGAACGCCAACGACGACGCCGTTGCCCCTCTTGTAATCCCTCCGTCACCGAACCGTCGTAGGGCTAGCCTCAGGTCTTTCTGAGGCATTCCATCATGATCCGTTTCACCGCGACGACGTTCATTCTCGCTCTGGCGATCGCGCCATCGCAGGCGCAGACGATCTATCCGATCGACCGCGCCGAGATGCTGTCCGGCGCACGCTTCGACCTCAAGGTCGAATTTCCCGACGTCGTCGATCCCGCGACCATCAAACTCACGATCAACGGCGAGCCTTCCGAGCGCGTGTTCGGCAAACCGATCGCCTTCATCGCGCGCGAGGAAGCCGAGGAGCAATCGGCGTTGATGCTGCGCGACGTGTCGCTGCCGAAGCCCGGCACCTATACGATCGCGGTCAGCGACGGCGCGCGCTCGAACAGCGTCACATGGACCGTTGCCGACACTGGCCCTCGCCGGGCCAAGAACGTCATCCTGTTCATCGGCGACGGCCTGTCGCCGGCGCATCGCATCGGCGCGCGGCTGCTGTCGAAAGGCATCAGCGGCGGCAAGGCCAATGCGAAACTGGCGATCGACGACATGCCGCACATGGCGCTGGTCGCCACCGCCGGCTCGGATTCGATCATCACCGATTCGGCGAATGCCGCGAGCGCCTATGCCACCGGCCACAAGGCCGCCGTCAACGCGATGGGCGTCTATGCCGACCGCACCGCGAGCCCGTTCGACGACCCTAAGGTCGAGACCATCAGCAGCCTGGCGCGGCGCAAGCGCGACGTCGCCATCGGCATCGTCACCAACACGGAGGTCGAGGACGCGACACCGGCGGCGATGGTCGCGCATACGCGCCGCCGCGCCGCCTATGACGAGATCGTCGCGCAATTCCTGAAAGCGCAGCCCGACGTGTTGATGGGCGGCGGCGCGGCGAATTTTCTGCCGCAATCCAATCCGCTGTCGAAGCGCCGCGACGACACCGACTACATCGCGAAATTCCGCGAGGCCGGTTATGCCGTCGCAACCACGCGCGCCGAACTCAGCGCCATCGACACGCGATCCGACGCGCGCAAACTGCTCGGCCTGTTCGCGCCCGGTAATATGGACGGCGTACTCGATCGCAAATTCCTCAAAGGCGGTGGCGTGAAGAAGAATCCGGACCAGCCCGATCTGACCGAGCAGGTGACAAGCGCGCTGGCGATCCTGTCGAACAACGACAACGGATTCTTTTTGATGGTCGAGTCCGGCATGATCGACAAATACGCCCATGCCCTCGACATGGAGCGCGCGGTCTATGACACGATCATGCTCGACAACGCCGTGCGGCAGACCAAGGACTGGGCCAAGGCGCGCGGCGACGACACCCTGATCCTCGTGCTCGCGGACCACAACCATCCCAACAGCCTGATCGGCACCATCAACGACGACATGAGCGCCGCGCAGCCGACGCCGTTGCGCGAGCGCGTCGGCGTCTATGAGAAAGCCGGCTTTCCGAACTACCCCGCGC
>JAQGJY010000079.1 GCA_028290325.1 Tardiphaga sp. | reverse complement strand
AAGGCGAAAACCGCCGAAGCAAAACAACATCTCAGGCAATTGGCGAAAGACGCGACCGAGCATGGCGACGCCGCCGCGAAGCGCCTGCGGATGTCGGCCGACAACGCGGCGGATTCCTATGCCCGCGCGATGCGCAAAGCGGCGCAGGCGGCGCCTGTCAAACCGCCGGCGAAAAAATCCGCAAAAAAGAAGACCTGATCAGCGCAGATCACGCGCCGCGATCCAGAACACCTCGCCCTCGGAGTCGTCCGTGTCGAGCCACAGCAGCGGCAGATCGGGAAACGCCGCGTCCATCGCCGGGCGACACCGCCCGATCTCGCACAGCAATCCGCCATCCGGCGTCAGATGCGCGGCGGCGTCGGTCATGATGCGCCTGACGATATCGAGCCCGTCGTCGCCGCCGTCGAACGCCATCGCGGGCTCGTGGCGGCATTCGCGCGGCAACGCGGCCATGCCCTCGGCATCGACATAAGGCGGGTTGCTGATGATGAGATCGTAGCGGCTGTCGCCGAGCGGCTTGAACAGGTCGCCCTTGTACAACGTGACGCGATCCTCAAGTCCGTAATCGCCCACGTTGCGCGCGGCGACCTTCAGTGCATCGCCGGACAGATCGACGGCATCGACGCGCGCCTTCGGGAAATGATGCGCGGCCAAAATCGCGAGGCAGCCTGAGCCGGTGCACAGATCGAGCACGCTCTCGATGTCATGCGGATCCTCGATCAACGACCCGGCTTGTTCGGAGTCTTGGCCACTCAAATGCGTGTCCAGCAATTCGCCGATGAAGGAGCGCGGCACGATGGTGCGCTCGTCCACGTAAAACGCCAGTCCACGCATGTAGATCTTGTTGAGCAGATAGGCTGCCGGCTTGCGCGTTGTGACGCGCGCGTCGATCACAGCCAGAATCTGTTTCGCCTCGGCCTGCGTCACGCGGGCCTGCGCGAACATCTCGAACTGGTCGGGATGCAGATGCAGCACCTCGCCGACGATGAAGGCGGCCTCGGCGATCGGATCGGTGGTGCCGTGCGCGAACACGATTTGCGTCTGCGCGAAGCGGCTCACGGCATAGCGCACGAAGTCGAACAGCGTGACGAGATCGCCGGGCTTGACCGGCGACGTCTTCACAGCCGCCTTGGCGACGATCTTCTTTTTTAAGGCGCGTGCCATGTCTTGCTCCATCGCGCGGCGGCATCGTCGTCGCGTTCTTGGGCCTCGACCCATGTCGTGCCCTGCGCGGTTTCCTCGTGCTTCCAGAACGGCGCGTTGGCCTTCAGGTAATCCATCAAGAATTCGGCGGCGTGAAAGGCGGCCTGCCGATGCGCCGAGGCGGTGACGACGAGCACGATGGCCTCGCCGGGCACAATGCGGCCGACGCGATGGATGATCGTGAGGCCGGTCAGCGGCCAGCGCGATAGGGCCTGCTCGGCATGGCGGCCGATCTCGGCTTCGGCCATGCCCGGATAATGTTCCAGCGTCAGCGCCTGGGTCTCGCCACCGCGACAGATGCCGCTGAAGCTGACGACCGCGCCGATGTCGGTTCGGCCGCGCGACAGCGCCGCGATCTCGGCGGCGGTGTCGAAATCGGCGGCCTGAATGCGGATCGTAGGGGTGAGGGTTGAATTCATATCAGCGGTTTGGCCTCAGAGTGGTGCGACTTTCGTTCATCCGCGCCAGCGACGCCCCGGACTTGCAGGTTCGGCGTCGGCGTTCTGATACCCGCTTTCGCGGGGGAGCGGACAACCATCCAGCATTACCCGCCGGTCATCGGCGGAAAGAACGCCACCTCGCGGGCGCCGGCAATTGCGGCATTCGCTTGCACATGGGTGTGGTCGATCGCGGCGCGGATCACTTTCGGTTTGTCGAAGGCGTGGGCATATTCGTCACCGCGTTGGGTCAGCCAGGCAATCAGGTCAGCGACGGTCGCGACCTCGGCGGGCGGCTCGACGGTCTCTTCGGCCTTGCCGATGCGCTCGCGCACCCAGGCGAAATACTTCAGCTTCATGCATCCTCCTCGATCAGGTGGTGGATGCCGGCGCGGAAATAATCCCAGCCCGTATAGATCGTGAAGATCGCCGAGATCCACAGCAGCACGATGCCGATCAGCGACGTATAGGGCAGCACCTGATCGCCGGCTTCACCGGCCAGCAGAAAGCCGATCGCCACCAGTTGAATGGTGGTCTTCCATTTCGCGAGCTTGGTGACCGGCACGCTGACGCGCAGAGCGGCGAGATACTCGCGCAGGCCCGAGACGAGGATTTCGCGACACAGGATCACGATCGCGGCCCACAGCGTCGCGCCACGAATGCTGAAATCGGCGGCGAGCATCAACAGGCAGGAGGCGACCAGCAATTTGTCGGCGATCGGATCGAGCATCCGGCCGAACGCCGAATGCTGATCCCAGATGCGGGCGTAATAGCCGTCGAGAAAATCCGTCACGGCGGCGGCGATGAACACCGCGAGCGCGACCCAGCGCAGCCACAACGGCCCGTCCATGATCGACTGCACATAGACGCAGCCGACGACGACCGGCACCGCGGCGATGCGGGCATAGGTCAGCAGATTGGGGACCGACAGAGAACGGCGGGTCGGCGTCCGGTCAGAGATCGTATTCATGCGCCTTACCAATACTGCGGATGCGATCCGGTCAACCTTTGCCGTCGCAGATGTGATGCGGCGTCAGCGCGCGGGCGGTCCCGGATGGAAAAAGTCGAAGATCTTTTTGGCGCTCTCGGCGGAGATGCCGGGAACCTTGCCGAGATCGGTCGGCGAGGCCCGTTCGATGGCTTTCAGCGTGCCGAAGTGATGCAGCAGCGCGCGTTTCCGCGACGGGCCGATGCCCGGAATTTCCTGCAATCCAGCCTCGCGGATATCCTTCTTGCGCAGCGTGCGATGCGATCCGATCACGAAACGATGCGCCTCGTCGCGCAGTCGCTGAATGAAATACAGCACCGGATCGCGTGGTTCGAGCTTGATCGCGGGTTTGTCCGGCAGAAACAATGTCTCGCGGCCGGCATCGCGGTCCGGTCCCTTCGCAACCGCAACAAGGCCGACCTGCTTGAGGCCGAGGGCATCAAAAATCTCGCGCGCCGCATTGAGCTGCCCACGTCCGCCATCGATGATCACAAGATCCGGCCATTGCGGCACGGCGTCGTCGTCGCTGCGCTTGACGGGCTCGCCGTCGGCCGGCGGCGTCAGCAGCCGCTTGAAGCGGCGCTCCAGCACTTCACGCATCATGCCGTAATCGTCGCCGGGCGTCAGGCCTTCGGATTTGATGTTGAACTTGCGATACTGGTTCTTGATGAAGCCGTCGGGTCCGGCGACGATCATCGCGCCGACCGCGTTGGTGCCCATGATGTGGCTGTTGTCATAGACCTCGATCCGTTTGGGTGGATGCGGCAGTTGCAACACCGTCACCAGCCCTTGCAGCAGCCGCGTTTGTGTCGCGGTATCGGCGAGCTTGCGGCCGAGCGCCTCGCGCGCGTTGGTTAGCGCATGGGCGATGAGTTCTTTCTTCTCGCCGCGCCGCGGCGTCGAGACCTCGACCTTGAAACCGGCCTTCACGCTCAGCGCGTCGGCCAGCAAGTCGCTTTCCTCGATCAGGTGCGACAGCAGGATCAGCTTTGGCGGCGGCTTGTCGTCGTAGAACTGCGCCAGGAATGACGCCAGCACCTCCTCCGACGTGAAGGATTTCTCCGCGCGCGGAAAGTAAGCGCGGTTGCCCCAGTTCTGGCCGGTGCGGAAGAAAAACACCTCGACGCAGGAATAGCCGCCCTCCTGATGGATCGCGAAAACGTCGGCTTCCTCCACCGTGCGCGGATTGATGCCCTGTTGCGACGTGACGGCGGACAAAGCCGCAAGCCGGTCGCGATAGATCGCGGCGCGCTCGAAGGCGAGATCCTCCGACGCCTTCTCCATTTCGGCGGCGAGTTCCTGCTTCACCGCGCGGCTTTTGCCGGAGAGAAAATCCTTCGCCTCGCGCACCAGTTCGGTGTAGCCGGGAAAGTCGATCTCGCTGGTGCACGGACCGGCGCAACGGCGGATCTGATACAACAGACATGGCCGCGTCCGGCTTTCGAAAAACGTATCGGTGCAGGAGCGCACCAGGAACGCGCGCTGCAAGGCGGTAATGGTGCGGTTGACCGCGCCGACCGAGGCAAACGGGCCGAAATAACGGCCCGGCCGCGATTGCGCGCCGCGGTGCTTGACCATTTGCGGCGCCCAGTGATCGCCGGTGATGAGAATGTACGGAAACGATTTGTCGTCGCGCAACAACACGTTGAAGCGCGGCCGCAACTGCTTGATCAGGTTGGCTTCAAGCAGCAGCGCCTCGGTCTCGGTGCCGGTCGAGATCATCTCGACATTGACCGTCGCCGCGATCATTCGCGAGATCCGCATCACGTGGCCGGTCGGCCGCGCATAAGACGACAGCCGCTTGCGGATGTTCTTGGCTTTGCCGACGTAAAGCACGTCGCTGGCGGCGTTCAGCATGCGATAGACGCCGGGCGAGGTTGGCGCGTGGCGGACCGCGTGCTCGATCGCGGCGCGGCCGACCGCAAGCGGGCCTTCAGGGACGACGTCGCTGTCGTCGCCATCCGCGTCGTCCAGCGGCAGGTCGTCCAGCGGCAGGCTTGCGTCCTCGTCATCGCCGGCCAACTCGAGGTCGGCCGAGGCCGGATCGAGCTCCTGCGACGCGAGCCGGCGCGGCGCGGCCGACGGCGTCTCGGTAACGGCGACGGGCGTGTCCTGATCGGTATCCGGAGGGTTGTTCTGCATCACGCTGAACTTAATGCCTGGGGCGGGTCATCGCCAGCGCGAGCGGGCCGATCGGACGGTGATCGCGGTAACACTTTTTTAAGGCCGCACGCAGGTCATCGGTCCCGTTAAGACCTGCTTAACCGGGTAAACCCGATAAATCGAGGCATCGGATTGGCAATTCCGTAACCCTAAGGCTTCGTGCGGCCAATGCCCACGAATCTCCACGGTTCAGTTGCGTGCGTCGGGAGTTGGTGATGAGCAGGATTTTGACGGCGACATTTTGCCTGGTCGCGAGCTGCGCGACGGCGCGGGCCGGCGACATGGGGTATCCGCAACAGCGGCGGCCTTACACGACGGTCGCGCAGCCGCTGAACGCCTACAGTTGGGCCGGACCGTATCTCGGCGGCAATATCGGCTACGGCTGGGGCTCGATCACCAGCAACTCGACCAAACCGTCCGGCTTCAACGCCGGCATCACGGCGGGTTACAATTTCCAATCCGGTCCGCTGGTCTATGGCCTCGAGGGCGATCTTCAGGCGAACGGCGCCAACGATACCTTCGCGCCGTGGAAATTCTCGAATCCGTGGTTCGGCACCGTGCGCGGCCGCGTCGGCTATTCCTTCAGCAATGTGTTGTTTTACGGCACGGCGGGTCTGGCATTCGGCGGGTTGCGTGGCGAGACCTTCGGCCTGTCGGAATCGCGGACAACCGCTGGCTGGACGGCCGGCGTCGGCGTCGAGTTCGGCTTCGCCCCGAACTGGAGCGCCAAGGTCGAATACCTCTACGTCGATCTGACGGATCAGCGCTTCAGCGTCACCGGCGCGAACAATGGCTACGAGTTCGGCCTCTTCCGCCTCGGCGTGAACTATCACTTTTAATACGGGTGTCCGCCGCCGTGATGCTCCACGGCGTTTCAGCCTCTCTCGCAGACCGGCGGGAGAGGCTTCACTTACGCGGCCTGCGACGACGATTTGCTGACGACACCAAGCAGGGCGCTGGCCTGAGCGGCCCGCATCGGCATGCCTATGAAGTAGCCCTGCGCCGCCTCACACGCCGTGCCTTTGAAATAAGCCAGTTGCTCAGCGGTCTCGATGCCCTCGGCGACGACGCCGATCTTCATGTCGCTGGCCAGGCTGAGCACCGATTTGACGATCGCGGCGCTGTCCGGCTGCACCAGCATGTCGGCGACGAACGACTGGTCGATCTTGATGTGGCTGAACGGCAGTTTGCGCAGATAGGTCAGCGACGAGAATCCGGTGCCGAAATCGTCCAGAGCGACCGTCACGCCGAGCTCCAAGAGCGCGTTCAGCGTCGTGCCGGCCGTGGCATATTTTGAGATCAGCATCGATTCCGTGATTTCGATTTCCAAGCGCGACGGCGCGATGCCGGATTGCGCCAGCGCGCGGAGAACGCCCGGCAACACACTGGCGCTCTGCAACTGCGCGACGGAAAAATTCACCGCCATCCGGATGTCAGCCGGCCAGCATGCGAGATCGGCGCAGGCTTGCTGGATCACCCAGTCGCCGATCGCGTGGATCAATCCGGATTCTTCAGCGAGGCCGATGAACTGGCTCGGCCCGATCAGGCCGCGCTGCGGATGATCCCAGCGCAACAGGGCTTCGAAGGCGGTGATGCGATCGTCCGCCAGATGCAGGATCGGCTGATAGACGAGAAATAGTTCGTTGCGCGCGACAGCGCCTTCGAGGTCGCGCAGCAATTCTTGATTGTCGCGCGCGGTCTTGTCGTCGCCCGGCTCGAAGAAGCGGATCGAGCACGGCCCGGACTTCTTGGCGCGGTACAGCGCGACGTCGGCGTGTCTGACCAGTTCGTTCGGCCCGGCGCCGTCGCGTGGCGCCAGCGCGATGCCGACGCTGACAGAGCCAGTCAGCAGATGGCCCTCGATCAGGAACGGCTCGGCGAAGACATCGCAAACCTGCCGCGCGATCGCAAAGGCGGCATCCGCGCTGTCGATATCCGCCGCGACCAGAGCGAACTCGTCACCGCCGATCCGAGCAAGCATGTCGATGTCGCGGGTCGAGCGGCGCAGCCGCGCGGCGATCTGCGCCAGATAATCATCGCCGACCGGATGGCCGAACTGGTCATTGACCTCTTTGAAGTGGTCGAGGTCGAGCAACAGAACCGCGAAGGCGTGGCCGGTCAGATCGAGCCGGGACTGCGCCAGTCGAAGACCTTCGTTGAAAGCGATGCGGTTTGGCAGATGCGTCAGCGCGTCATGGCGGACCGCGGTCTCGGCTTCGACCCGCTGCACGACCCGCTGCGTGAATTCGAGGGCATGCAGCACAACGCTTCGCAGCAACACCACGGTGTAGGCCGCCAGCAGGATCGCGACCAGGGCGTAGGTGAAATCCCCGATCCGCACGATGCAGGTCATGGCGCCGAGCAGCAGCGGTCCGATGAAGGCAATGGCGGCGATCGGCAGCGTCGCGAAGGCTAACGCGCCTCCGGCTAGCATGCCGGCGACGATGCAGGTCATGACGAGCTGGGTGCTGTGCGCCGCCGCGGGAAAGAACACCGCCGGCACGACAGCCCAGAGGCTGCCAAGCAGGAAGGCACTGGCGCAAAGCCGTTGCGTCGCCAGCCGCGACACGGTCTGCGGCGGTGTGATCCGACGCGAGAAACGCGATCTCCACCCATAGAATCCGGCGACGAAAACAATGACGCCGCACCACGCCTGCGCGACGACGGCGTCAGCCGAACCCATCACCGCCACCATCAGCACGACGGCGTTGCAGATATTGGCCAGCATCAGCCCGGACGAGTTACGCTTCACCAGCCGCATTTGCTCGGCGCGCACGTAGCCCGACAGTCTGTCACTGACGACGGGCCCACCGAGCGGCGCGAGATCACCGGCGAAGATATTCGACAACAGGTTGGGAAGTCGCCCGCGCAACATTGGCCTCGACGCTTGAGTGCTTGATCAGCGCCGCAGTGTGGCCCCGATGTCTTGTTATTTGATGAAGTGACACCAAACGATGGCCGCCGGGTGGGTCCGGCCTGCGCGCATGGTTCACAACAGTTGTATTTCAGGGCGCTATGACGA
>JAQGJY010000072.1 GCA_028290325.1 Tardiphaga sp. | reverse complement strand
CGCCCAGCCATCGGGCAGCCGCTGCCCGTTGTTAATGCTTGCCCCAGTTCAGTCCCGGTGTTCTGCTCAAAAAAGCTGCTGGAGTTATCAATCTGTGTCGATCTTCGTCGCCCTGCACCACGTCACCCACTACAAATACGATCGACCCGTCGTCCTCTCGCCACAGACGGTGCGGCTGCGGCCCGCGCCGCATACCCGCACACCGATCCCGGCCTATTCGCTGAAGGTCACGCCGGCCAAGCATTTCGTCAACTGGCAGCAGGACCCGCAGGGCAACTGGCTGGCGCGCTATGTGTTTCCGGAGCCGGCGACCGAGTTCAAGATCGAGGTCGATTTCACCGCCGAGATGACGGTGATCAATCCGTTCGATTTCTTTGTCGAGCCCTATGCCGAGACGTTCCCGTTCGCCTATCCGGACGAGTTGAGGCTCGAGCTCGAACCCTATCTGCACACGGTGCCGGTCGAGCCGCGATTCGCCGAATATCTCGCCGCGATCCCGCGACAAGCGCCGAGCACGGTCAATTTTCTCGTCGATCTCAACGCCAAGCTGCGCACCATCGTCAATTACATCATTCGCATGGAACCGGGCATCCAGACGCCGGAGCAGACGCTGGCCAACCGCTCCGGCTCGTGCCGCGATTCGGCGTGGCTGCTGATTCAGGCGATGCGCCATCTCGGTCTGGCGGCGCGTTTCGTGTCCGGTTATCTGATCCAATTGCGCCCCGACATCGATCCGTTGCAGGGGCCGCGCGAGGTCGAGAACGATTTCACCGATCTGCACGCCTGGGCCGAGGTCTATATCCCCGGCGCCGGCTGGATCGGCTTCGACGCGACCTCCGGCATGCTGACCGGCGAGGGCCACATCCCGGTGGCGGCGACGCCGCATTATTCGTCGGCCGCGCCGATCTCGGGCGCGGTCGGTTTCGCCCATGTCGATTTCGGCTTCGAGATGACGGTGACGCGGGTGCGCGAAGCGCCGCGCATCACCAAGCCGTTCTCGGATGAGTCGTGGGCGCGGCTCGACCGGCTCGGCGAGCAGGTCGATGGCGATCTGAAGGCGCATGACGTGCGACTGACGATGGGCGGTGAGCCGACCTTCGTGTCGATGGACGATCTCGAGGGCGCGGAGTGGAACACCTCCGCCGTCGGCCCGACCAAACGCGGCCTCGCCGACGATCTCATTCGGCGGCTGCGGACGCGTTTCGCGCCGGGCGGGCTGCTGCATTTCGGCCAGGGCAAATGGTATCCCGGCGAAAGCCTGCCGCGTTGGGCGTTCGGTCTGTATTGGCGCAAGGACGGCGTCCCGATCTGGAAGAACGACGCGCTGATCGCCAGCGTCGAGGGCCCGCGCGTGTCGGGCATCGAGGAGGCCGAGAAATTCGCCGAGGCCGCCGCCGCCAAGCTCGGCCTGCCGGCGGATTACATCGTGCCGGCGTTCGAGGATCCGAACCACTGGCTGCAAAAGGAAGCCGGCCTGCCGCCGAACGTCGATCCGGGTGATTCCAAGCTGACCGACCCGGAGGAACGCGCGCGCATGGCGCGGGTGTTCGACCAGGGCCTCAACGTGCCGAAGGGCTTCGTGCTGCCGATCCAGCGCTGGCAGGCCGAGGTCAAGGAAGATCGCCGCTGGCGCTCGGAGCGCTGGAAGCTGCGGCGCGGCAACCTGTTTTTGACGCCCGGCGACTCGCCGCTCGGGCTGCGGCTGCCGATGGCGTCGTTGCCGCATATCGACGAGAAGGAATTTCCCTACATCGTCGAGCAGGATCCGATGGAGCCGCGCGGCGAATTACCGGTGTTCGACGAGACCGCCTCCGCCGACGCGCAACCCGCCGCCCAGCAGGTCCAGGAACAGACCGCCGCGCAATCCGGCCCGGTGCGCACCGCGATGTCGATCGAAATTCGCGATGGCATCCTGTGCGCCTTCATGCCGCCGGTCGAGAAACTGGAGGACTATCTCGAACTGATCGCGGTGGTGGAATCGACCGCCGAAGAGATGAAGATGCAGGTTCATGTCGAGGGCTATCCGCCGCCCTTCGATCCGCGCGTCGAGGTCATCAAGGTGACGCCGGACCCCGGCGTGATCGAGATCAACATCCACCCCGCCGCGACCTGGCGCGAGGCTGTGACCACCACGCTGTCCCTCTACGAGGACGCGGCGCATGTCCGGCTTGGCGCCAACCGTTTTCTCGTCGATGGCCGCCACACCGGCACCGGCGGCGGCAACCATGTCGTGGTCGGCGGCGACAAGCCCGAGAACTCGCCGTTCCTGCGCCGGCCGGACCTGCTGAAAAGCCTGGTCCTGTATTGGCAGCGTCATCCGGCGCTGTCCTACATGTTCTCCGGCATGTTCATCGGCCCGACCTCGCAGGCGCCGCGTCTCGACGAAGCCCGTCACGATGGCCTGTACGAACTCGAAATCGCGCTGGCGCAAGTGCCGCCGGCGGATGTCAAAGCGCCGTTGTGGCTGGTCGACCGGCTGTTCCGGCACATCCTCGTCGATATCACCGGCAACACCCATCGCGCCGAAATCTGCATCGACAAACTTTATTCGCCGGATGGCACCACCGGCCGGCTCGGCCTCGTCGAATTCCGCGCGCTCGAAATGCCGCCGGATGCGCGGATGTCGTTGGCGCAGCAACTGCTGATCCGCGCCTTGATCGCGATGTTGTGGAAAAGCCCGCTCAACGGCAAATTCATGCGCTGGGGCACCACGTTGCACGATCGCTACATGCTGCCGCATTTCCTGTGGCAGGATTTCCAGAGCGTGCTGTCTGATCTGGGCGACGCCGGCTACGACTTCGCCGCCGAATGGTTCGAGGCGCAGCTCGAGTTTCGCTTTCCGGTGTTTGGCCATGTCACGCAAGGCGGCGTCACGCTCGAAGTGCGACAGGCGCTGGAGCCGTGGCATGTGCTGGGTGAGGAAGGCTCGGCCGGCGGCACCGTGCGCTATGTCGATTCGTCGGTCGAGCGGCTGCAACTCAAGGCCAACGGCTTCGTCGATGGCCGCCACGTCATCACCTGCAATGGCCGCCGTCTGCCGATGACGCCGACGGGACGGTCCGGCGAGGTCGTCGCCGGCGTCCGCTTCAAGGCTTGGCAGCCGGCGTCGGGACTGCATCCGACGATTCCCGTCCATGCGCCGCTGACCTTCGACATCATCGACACCTGGAACGGCCGTTCGCTCGGCGGCTGTGTCTATCACGTCGCGCATCCCGGCGGCCGCAGCTACGAAACCAAGCCGGTCAATACCTACGAAGCCGAGGCCCGCCGGCTGGCGCGGTTTCAGGATCATGGCCACACGCCGGGGCCGGTGACCCCGCCGCCGGAAGAACGCAGCCTGGAATTCCCCTTAACCCTCGACTTGCGGACGCCGCTCCTGCATTGAAACGGGGCACCCGTTGTCAGGAGAGTCGCCAGTCATGGACGCCGCCGCAGGCCCGGTCAGCAAGCCGCGTCCGCGTGATCGCAAGATCGCGCAGTGGACGCGCGGCTATACGGCATTGCCCGGCATCCCCGACGAATTCATCGGCGGCGACGGCCAGCCGCGCGAGGTCTGGCGGCGCTTCTTCGATACTTTCGCGGCGATCGCGCCTGCCGAGATCCAGCGCCGGTTCGGCGCGGCGGATCGGCACCTGCGCGAGGCTGGCGTCACCTATCGCGCGCCCGGCGATGTCACGGAGCGGAGCTGGCCGCTGAGCCATGTTCCGCTGCTGATCGACGATGCCGAATGGCAGCAGATTTCCGCTGGCGTGATCCAGCGCGCGCAGCTGCATGAGCTGGTGCTGAAGGATATCTACGGCGACGGCCGATTGATCAAGGAGGGCGCGTTGCCGGCCGCCGCCATCGCCGGCAGCACGGATTATCTGCGCGAGGTGCGCGGCATCGTGCCGCCCGGCGGGCGTTATCTCAATCTCTACGCCGCCGATCTCGGCCGTGGCCCCGATGGCCGCTGGTGGGTGCTGGGCGATCGCACGCAGGCGCCGTCCGGCGCGGGCTACGCGCTGGAGAACCGCCTGGTTCTGTCGCGCGCCTTCGCCGCCCTCTACAAGGCGATGAATGTCGAGCGCGTCGCGCCGTTCTTCGAAGCATTTCGCGATGGCCTGCGCGCGCAGGCCGATCGTGACGAGCCGCGCATCGGGCTGCTCACGCCCGGCCAATTCAGCGAGACCTATTTCGAGCACGCGACCTTGGCGCGTTATCTTGGCTTCCTGCTGGTCGAGGGCGACGACCTCGCGGTGTCGGGCGATCGGGTTCACATCCGCACGGTGGCGGGGCTGAAGCGTCTCGACGTGCTGCTGCGTCGCGTCGATTCCAATTCGCTCGATCCGCTCGAACTGGATTCGTCGTCGCAGCTCGGCGTGCCCGGTCTGATCGACGTGCTGCGCAAGAACGGCGTCGTCGTCGCCAACATGCCGGGAACCGGCGTGATGGAAGCCCGCGCGCTGCTGGGGTTTCTGCCAAGTCTCGCGGAGCGCCTGCTGGGCGAGAGCCTGACGCTGCCGCATATCGCGACATGGTGGTGCGGCCAGAAGGCCGCGCGCGACCAAGTGCTGGCGCGGCTCGACGATTTCGCGATCGACAGCGCGTTCGGCGGCAACGTGCCGGGCTTCGATCGCAAGGGCGCGTTGCTGCCGTCCGAAATGACGCGCGCCGAGCGCGATCGCCTGATCGACAGCATCGCCACGCGCGGCGTTGATTATGTCGGACAGGAGCTGGTGCGGCTGTCGACCACGCCGGTATGGGACGACGGCCAGCTCGCGCCGCGCCCCTTCGTGCTGCGCGTATTCGCCGCCGCCACGCCGAAGGGCTGGACGGTGATGCCCGGCGGCTTCTGCCGGATCGCCGAGCAACTGGATTCCCGCGCGGTGTCGATGGGCGAGGGCGCGCGTGCCGCCGACGTCTGGGTGGTGTCCGATAAAACGGTGCCGACATCGACGCTGCTGCCCGCCGGCGACGACGTCCGCATTCGCCGCATCGCCGGCTGGGTGCCGAGCCGCGCGGCGGACAATCTGTTCTGGCTCGGGCGCTATCTCGAACGCGCCGAGGCGACGTTGCGTCTCATTCGCGCGCTCGGCGCGCCCGCGCGTGATCCCGGCAAAGGCGGCGCCGCGCTCAATCCGCCGGTCGATCGGATCCTGCGTCTGCTGGTGACATGGGGCGCGACCTCGCTCACGGCGCGCGCGCAGGCGGCGCGGATCGCCGCCGATGCGTTGCAGGGCGAACAGTTCGGCTCGGCGCTGTCGCTGGTGAAAGCCGCGCAGCGCAACGCAAGTTCGTTGCGCGAACGGCTGTCGCCCGATGCGTGGCAGGTCATCACCGAAATGGCGCAGCGCCTGGCGCAGGAGATCGAGGACGATGACGGCGTGGTCAGCGCCGCCGAACTGACATTGCAGGAACTGGCGAGTTTCGCGGGGCTGGCGCAGGAAAACATGAATCGCGCCGCCGGCTGGCGCTTCCTCGACATGGGCCGCCGCTCGGAGCGCGCCATCAACACCACGCGCTATGCGCGGCAATTCGCCTTCGACGGCGCGGAGGACGACGATCTCGACATCCTTCTGACGTTGGCGGATTGCCAGATCACATATCGTTCGCGTTATCTGATCGCACCGCTGCTGGCGCCGGTGCGCGATCTCGCGGTGCTCGATCCGTACAATCCGCGCTCGACCGCCTTTCAGATCGCGGCGCTCACCGAACACATCTCGCATTTGCCGCAACTGAAAGAGGGCGGACTGATCGAACGGCCGCAGCGGCTTGCGGTCGCCTTGCAGGCCAAGCTGACGACCGCCGAGGCGTCATCGCTCGACGCGGCCACCTTGTTCACGCTGGAGCAGGACATTCTCACCCTGTCGGACGCGATCGGCTCGCAATATTTTCCGCATGGCGCGACCGCGACCCGGCCGGAAAAGCTGACGGGGCTTGCGTGATCTACGACATCAAGCACGTCACGACCTACAGCTATGCCAGCCAGGTCTCCTTCGCGCGCTGCGCGCTGCGCCTGAAACCCCTGCAGGGCAAGGGTCAGAGCCTGCAATCGCATCTGGTCGATATCCGGCCGAAGCCGGCCGAACGCACGCTGCGAACCGACTTTTTCGATATCCTGATCGAGACCGTGGTGATCGACGTGCCGCATCGCGTTCTCAAGATCGACTCGCGCTCACGCGTCTCGGTCGATCGGCATCCGCCGGATCGCGATGGGCCAAGCCCGCCGTGGGAGCGGATCCGCGAAGCCGCGTTCGACGCCGTCACCTTCGATGCGGTGTCGCCCGTCAATTACGTGTTCGCCAGTTCGCTGACGCCGATCCAACCGGCGATCACGGCCTATGCCGCCAAGAGTTTCGCGGCCGGACGCGGCGTCCTCGCGGGCGCGGTCGAACTGATGCAGCGCGTCTATCACGACTTCAAATACGATCCGAAAGCGACGGTGATCTCGACGCCATTGGCCGAAGTGTTCGAGAAACGCCACGGCGTCTGTCAGGATTTCGCGCATGTCATGATCGCCGGCATGCGCGGGCTCGGGCTGGCGGCGGCGTATGTGAGCGGTTACTTAAGAACCATTCCGCCGCCCGGCCAGAAGCGCCTGGAAGGCGCCGACGCCTCGCACGCCTGGGTCGCGGTGTGGTGTGGTCCTGACATGGGCTGGGTCGGGCTCGATCCGACCAACGATATTTTGGTCGGCAACGATCATATCGAATTGGCGATCGGCCGCGACTTCGCCGATGTCTCGCCGGTCGATGGCGTCATCGTCGGCTCGCGCCGCCAGAAACTCGGCGTCGCCGTCGATGTGTTGCTGGTGGAGTGACGCATTTCGCAGCAACTGTTGAACCGGCAGTTTCTAACGCAATGAAACAAACGCGCCCTTACGGAAAGACCGCCTGACTTGCCGCCCAGCCCCGCCCAGCAACACGCTGACGTCATCATCCTCGGCGCCGGTGCCGCCGGGCTGATGTGCGCCGCCATCGCCGGGCAGCGCGGCCGTTCCGTCATCGTGCTCGAGCAATCGCGCGTGCCGGCCGAGAAGATCCGCATCTCCGGCGGCGGCCGTTGCAACTTCACCAACCTCCATACGTCGCCAGCAAATTTCCTGTCCGACAATCCACGCTTCTGCGTCTCAGCGTTGAAGAGCTATACCCAGCAGGATTTCATCGCGCTCGTTGAAAAACATCGCATCGCCTATCACGAAAAGACGCGCGGCCAGTTGTTCTGCGATGGCTCGGCGCAGCAGATCATCGACATGCTGCTCGGCGAATGCCGCGCGGCGCGCGCGCAGCTCCGGCTCGGCGTCAAAATATTAGGTGTTGCTAAAATGGACGGCGGCTTCAGCATCACGACCGAGGCCGGCGTGTTCGCTTGCCAGTCGTTAGTAGTCGCGACGGGCGGACCATCGATACCCAAAATAGGATCGAGCGGCTTCGGCTATCGCGTCGCGCAGCAATTCGCCATGCACGTCATTCCGCCGCGCGCGGCATTGGTGCCGCTGACCTTCGATGCCAGGATGCTCGCCGAGTTCAAGCCACTCTCGGGCATCGCCGTCGATGCCGAGGTCAGTTGCGGCAATGCGCGGTTCGATGAGGCGCTGCTGTTCACGCATCGCGGCTTAAGCGGGCCGGCGATCCTGCAGATTTCCTCCTATTGGCAGGCCGGCGGCGACATCGCGATCGATCTGGTGCCGGCGATCGATCTTCTGGAGCGGCTCAAGCAAGCGCGGCGCGATCGGCCGCGTCAGGAGCTGGCCACGGTGCTGGCGGATATGGTGCCGAAACGACTCGCGCAACTGGTTGCCGAGCGCGTCGCCGGTCCCGAGCGGCTGGCGGATTTTTCGGACAAGGCGCTCGCAACTGTCGTCGCGGCGGTGAAGGACTGGCGCGTCACGCCCGCCGGCACCGAGGGCTACCGCACAGC
>JAQGJY010000015.1 GCA_028290325.1 Tardiphaga sp. | reverse complement strand
GACGCAGGAGGCGATGCCGGAGACAGAACGGAAACGGGAGACTTCGGTGTGACCAGCGCCGCGATCTGCGGCGGGACAACGACCGCCGCCGGTACCAGCGCGGCCGTGACATCCGCAAGGGGTGCTGTCACGTCCGCCGTCTTGATCGTGTCGGGCTTGATTGCGTCGGCGGTCGGGCTGTCCGTCGCCGGAGCGTCCGTTTTGCCGGCTTCGACCTTCGGCTCGGCTGCGACATTATCGTCCGCCGCTGGTTTGTCGCGGTCGGGGGCTGTCGTTGCCTTGGCGTCGGTTCTGGATGCGGTATCGCGACGATCATTGTCGAGGCGCGCGGGGCGCTCCGGCCGATCGCCCGCCGTGCGGGCAGGCTCGGGGAAGCGGGCGCCGCCACTGCCGATCATCGCCGAGAAATCGTCACGCGGAGCCACATCGTCACGCGCAGGCCTGCTGCGGGGTGACGGCGCTTGCAGGGCAACGGCGGGTTCGACGGAGACGCGGTTCACGGGCGGGCCTTTGGCTGGATTCCCTAGATCATTCAGCAAGGACCGGGCCATCCGCAATTCAGTGCAAAATCAACGAGTTGGGTCGTCAGGTCTGGCCTAATCGCCGGCCCGTTTCTGCCCGGCGGCAAGTTTTGCCGCGCCAACCCATCAATTCGCCAGCCCCGCGATTGCTTCGGGGGGATGGCGACGATATGTAAACGGCGATGTCCCAGCCCTTGCTCAACAGCCTCGATCTGCCAGGTCGTCCCGAAGACACGCGCGTTGTCGTCGCGATGTCCGGCGGCGTCGATTCATCGGCGACCGCTGCGCTTCTGAAGGCCGAAGGCTACGACGTCGTCGGGATCACCCTGCAATTGTACGATCACGGCGCGGCGACGCATCGCAAGGGAGCCTGTTGCGCCGGCCGCGATATCCATGACGCGCGCGACGTTGCCGAACGGCTCGGCATTCCGCATTACGTGCTGGATTATGAAAGCCGATTCCGCGAGTCCGTGATCGACAATTTCGCCGCGAGCTATGCAGCCGGCGAAACGCCGGTGCCGTGCATCGAGTGCAATCGGTCGGTCAAGTTTCGCGATCTCTTGAAAACCGCCCGCGAACTCGGCGCGCAGGCCTTGGCCACAGGACATTATGTCGCCTCGCGTCGCCGCGCTGACGGCTCCCGCGCTTTGGTCTGCGCGGCGGATGCCGATCGCGACCAGAGCTATTTCCTGTTCGCGACCACACAGGAGCAACTTGATTTCCTGCGCTTTCCGCTTGGCGACATGACCAAGCCGCAGGCGCGCGAACTGGCGCGTCGCTTCGATCTCGCGGTCGCCGACAAGCAGGACAGCCAGGACATCTGCTTCGTGCCATCAGGCCGCTACACCGACATCATCGCGAAGTTGCGGCCGAACGCGATGGCGCCCGGTGACATCGTCGATCGAGACGGCCGCGTGCTCGGCACGCATGCCGGCATCGTGCATTTCACCATCGGGCAACGACGCGGCCTCGGCATCGCATCCGATGCGCCGCTTTATGTGGTCGGCATCGATGCCGCTCAGCACCGCGTCATCGTCGGTCCGCGCGAGGCGCTGCGGATGCATCGCATCGCTCTGCGCGACGTCAACTGGATCGGCGGCGCTGATTTAGCGACCGCTGTCGGAGACGGGCTCGAGCTGTTCGTCAAAGTGCGCTCGACGCGCGCGCCGCAGCCGGCGTCGCTGCGCCTCGTCGACGGCCGCTATGAAATCGAACTGGTCGGCGGCGAGGAGGGCGTGTCGCCCGGGCAGGCTTGTGTGTTTTAT
Organism: Tardiphaga sp.; assembly: GCA_028290325.1. Classification (GTDB taxonomy): domain Bacteria; phylum Pseudomonadota; class Alphaproteobacteria; order Rhizobiales; family Xanthobacteraceae; genus Tardiphaga. Next base: position 12,494 of record JAQGJY010000015.1, on the reverse strand, counting down.
GACGCGGCCGGCGGGCAGGCACGCGTGCTCGGCGGCGGCTTCATCGTCAGTGCGCGGGCGCGCGTCGGTCACCATCAGGAGCAGTCTGCGCTCGCAGCCGCGCGCAGCTAACGGACGAAGTCGGGGCGGGGACATGGGGGATATCGACCGGGCAGGGGTCGCCAAGGCCTACGGGCTGTGGGCGCCGGTCTATGACATCGTGTTCGGCAAGGTGTTCGATTCCGGCCGGCAGGCGACGATCATCGAAGCCGACCGGATCGGTGGCCGCGTGCTCGATGTCGGCGTCGGCACCGGCTTGTCGCTGTCGGATTATTCGCGCAGCACCAAGATATGCGGCGTCGATATCTCGTTGCCGATGTTGCGCAAGGCGCAGGAGCGCGTCCGCGCGCAGAACCTGACCAATGTCGAAGCGCTGTCGGTGATGGATGCCAAAAACCTGGCGTTTCCCGACGCGTTGTTCGACGCCGTCGTGGCGCAATACGTCATCACCGCCGTGCCGGACCCGGAAGCGACGTTGGACGAGTTCATCCGCGTGCTGAAACCGGGTGGCGAATTGATCCTGGTCAACCACATCGGCGCCGAAAGCGGCGCGCGCAAGTTGTTCGAACTGGCCTTCGCGCCGTTGGCGCGGCGGCTCGGCTGGCGGCCGGAATTTCCGTGGCAACGGCTGGTCGATTGGGCGGCCGCGCATGGCGGCGTGACGCTGGCGGAGCGCCGCCCGATGCCGCCGATGGGTCATTTTTCGCTGATCCGTTATCGCAAGACCTAAGCTGCGATGGTTTGCCGACGGAACCGCCCGCCGGCGTCGCGGTTGATGTCCGATGCAGATCAAACCATTCATCATCGCCACTTGCGTGCTCGGATGGTCCGGCGCGGCGGTTGCGCAACCCGCTCCGGCTCCCTCGGGCAAGGTCGATTGCGCGCCCACGCGGGCCCAGCCCGATGATCCGAACGGTCTCAGCACGGCGGGTCGCGACCGACCCCTGACAGAGAAGCTTGCGGAATCAGGCGGTGTGCTATGCCCGCCCGCGGTCGATTCCGAGATGCGCGTTCCCGCGCCGAACACCGGCAGCAACATGCCGGTGGTGCCGCCCAGGCAGCCCGGGCGGTGATCAGACCGTGCAGCCAAAATAACTCACGCCTTGCCGCAATGCGGCGGCTTGCTTGACAGGCGACGACGTGAATCCTTATATGCCGCACGCTCGGAAAGACGGTGTCAGCCGGCTCATCCGATGCCTTGGCGAGGTAGCTCAGCTGGTTAGAGCACGGGAATCATAATCCTGGGGTCGGGGGTTCGAGTCCCTCTCTCGCTACCAAAGCCTCGCGGGTGAGAACGCGCCCAATTTTTCCATAACATCACGCGATTGAACGCGCTCGTCCTTCGGGATGTGTTCTGTCTCACGTGGATCGTTCACGCCAGGGCGAAGTTCTGGCGCGCGATCAGCGATCGGCGGGATCACGGCGATGCGGCCCGACTCCGAGCGATGGCCTCGTTCACGCCGGTCCACGGCGCCTTGTCCGGCGCGAAGCGGGCTCTCAGATAGATTGCCAGGTCAGCCAGGCTCTGATCATCCAGCGTGTTGCGAAATGACGGCATCCCGGCGCTGACCGGGACGTCACTGGCCGCCGTCGCGTGGATCGCGGCCTGGCTTGAAGTCGGAGCGTCGACGCCTTGAAGGATGGCCAGGATGACGTTGTCCGGTCGATCGGCATGCAGGCTCGTGGTCAGCGCCAGTGACGTGAGCGTCATCGTCTCGGCGTGGCAGGACGCGCACGCGCCCGTGAAAAGACGCGCGGCCACCGGCATGGCGAGATCCGCCGGTCTTGAGGCCGCCACGCCGGCCGCGATGGCGCGCGCCGCCGCCGCGGACGCCTCCGACACCGACGGAGCGGATTCGTTCAGGCTCGCGAGATAGGTTGCCATTGCTCGAATATCGGCATCGGGCAGCGCGTTCATCGACTCGATGACACGCGCCATCGGACCCGCCGCCGCCCCATGTTCGGCCGAACGGCCCGTGCGGAGATAGTCGTAAAAGGCCTCGGCGGTCCAGCCGACCGGCGCGAAACGCGAGGTGGAAAGCGATGGCGCATGCCAACCATCAGCGACACCGCCGGTGAGATGCGCGCCGCCCTTCCTCTCGGCGCCGAGCGCGTTGCGGTCCGAATGGCAGGCGCTGCAATGGCCGAGTCCCTCCACCAACTCGGCGCCGCGCCGCCACTCGGGGCTCCGCGAGATATCGGCGAGCGCCGACGCGGACGACAGGAATAGCGCGTTCCAGCCAGCCATCAGCGGTCGCATGTTGAATGGAAATCGAAGCGTCGTTTCGGGCGCTCGCGACGGCGACGCCGGTTGCGCCATCAGAAAAGCGTAGAGCGCCTGGATGTCGGTCTCGCTGCTTTTGGCGAACGACGTGTAGGGATGCGCCGGATAGAGATGGTGCCCGTCGCGCGAGACTCCCTCGCGCATCGCGCGCGCGAAGGCAGGATAGCTCCAAGCCCCGATTCCGGCGGCGGGGTCTGGCGTGATGTTGGTGGCATAGACGGCGCCGAACGGCGTATCGAGCGCGCGCCCGCCGGCAAAGGCCACGCCGTCATGGCCGACATGGCAGACGTTGCAAGCGCCGATCGCGGCCGCCAAGCGTCCGCGTTCGATCGTCTCGGCGGAAAAAACATTTGCGCGCGGACGTTCGATCGGCGCGATCGACGGGCGGAACGGCATCGCCGTGACGATCAGCGCGCCCAAGCCGGCGAGCGCCGCAAAAGGAAACCAGTGCCGCCAGCCTGATTGCGCCGCCGTCGCGGGTGGTGCGGGCGGCGGCAACGGATTGAGCGCGGCGCGGATCCGCTCGGGCGTCAGCGGTAGTTCACGAAAGCGGATGCCGGTCGCGTCGAAGATTGCGTTGGCGATCGCGGCGGCGCTTGGCACCGACGCCGACTCGCCGGCGCCAAGTGGCGGCTCGTCCGGACGCGGCATCAGCAACACGTCGATGTCGGGCACGTCGGGAAAGGTGAGGATGGGATAGGCACCCCATTCCTGACTGCTGACCGCCGTCGATGAGAAGCTGACCTGCTCCTTCAAGACCCGGCTGGTGGATTGGATGATGTTGCCATGGATCTGATGCGTGACGCCGTCCGGATTGATGATCTGCCCGGTGTCCTGTCCGCAGACGACGCGCGTCAGCGCGACGTCGCCGGTCACCTTGTTGACGGCGACATCGGCGACCCAGGCGGCCCATGCCGCCGCGGTGCCGGGAAATGTCCCGTGAACGTAGACGGCATAGGCGAAGCCGCGCCCGTAGAGAATGTCACCTTCGCCGCCGAGCGTTTGCGGCTTGGTGTGTGGCAGCCATTGCGCGCGCTCCGCCACCGCGCGGACCAGATCGACCGCGCGTGAATCACGGAGATAGCGCAGCCGGTATTCGATCGGATCCACGGCGGCCGCCGTCGCCAGTTCGTCGATGAAGGATTCATGGGCGAAGCTGTTCGGCATCGCCGAGACGCCACGAAACCACGAGGCCCGCGCGATCGGCGGCATGTCGTGCACGGTGACGCGCAGATTGCCGTAGGCATAAGGAGGGATCGCGGTGCGGTCGCCCATTTGCAAGACGTCGGCCACCGGCGGCACCTTGCCTGTCAGGATCAGCGGCAATGTCGGGGCGAGATTGGAGGGATAGCGGGTTTCGAAGTCATAGGCGGCCGGTCCGCCTTCGAGGTCGAGGCCGCCGCGCACGTCGATCACCTGCGCGGCGCCCTTCGGTTCCCAAAGATGTTCCTGTTCGCGCGTGAGCTGGACCCGAACCGGACGCCGCACCGCGCGGGACAGCAAAGCCGCGTCGGCGGTCACGTCATCGGCGCAATTGCGGCCGTAGCAACCCGCCGCTTCGAGCCGCGCGACGACGATCCGCTCCTCCGGCATGTCCAGCAGCTTGGCGAGATCCGCGCGCATGGGAAACGGGTTTTGCGTCCCGGACCAGACCGTGAGGCCGCTCTCGTGCCAGTCGGCCACGGCGCAAGATGGGCCGATCGAACCATGCATCTGGTATGGCCAGACATAAGTGCGGTTCATCGCTTCGGCCGCCCCGGCCAATCCGCGATCGACATCGCCTTGGTTGGTGAGCTGTCTTGCTGTCGAGGGATTGGCGCGAAGCGCGGCCTCGGGCGCATTGAGATCGGGAATGTCGGGCGCGGGTTGCCAGGTTACGCGCAACTGCCGCATCGCCAGAATGGCATTCTCCTCGCGCGCGGCCACGACGCCGACGAAATCGCCGATGACGACGACGGCAACCAGTCCCGGAATATTTGCGACCGATGCCTCATCCACCGCGATGAAGCTGGTGCCGACATGCGCGCCGGTGTCGAAGCCCGCATAAGGTGGGCGCACCACGCGGCCATGGAGCATGCCGGGCACGCGAACGTCGTGGACATAGGTCCACGCGCCGGTGGCCTTGGCTGGAATATCGACCCGTGGCTGGGCCTGTCCGACGATCCGATAATGCGACGCGGGCTTGAGCGGCGCGCCGAGATCGAGTTCGAGGCGGATGGTTGGCCCAGCGATCAGGTCGGCATACGAGACGGAGCGGTTGCTCACCGCCTTCGGCCGCACGATGCCGTCCTGCACCGTCACGTCGTCGGGCGTCAGGCCGAGCCGTTGCGCGGCGAGGCCGACGAGATAATGCCGCGCGGTCGCCGCGGCGAACCGTAACGGGCGGGCGGCGATCTGAATCGTCTCGCTGGCGATCGTGGCGCCCTGATCGGGCGTCGCCGCCGTGCTGCCGAGCACCATGCGGACGTGGTCAAACGCAACGTCGAGGTCCTCGGCCACGATCTGCGCCAACGCGGTGCGGATGCCGGTGCCGAGATCAACATGGCCGTTGAAGGCGGTGACCAGTCCGGTCGAGGAGATGGCGACGAAGAGGTCGTCCGGTCCCGATGCGGCGGGACGAACCACGACGAGTGTGTCCGGTGCATTGAGATAGTCGGACGAGGGACGATCGTGGCGATCGGTCATGACGCGGCCTCGTGAGGATCATGGCTTGTCGCGCGATCATCGACGGCACCATCGCCAGCTTGTCCCGCTTCAGCGGACCAGGCGGCGGCCGAACGCACCGCCGCGAGAATTTCGATATGCGTGCCGCAGCGACACAGATGATAGCGCAGGGCGTTGCGTATCTCGGTCTCGGTCGGATGCGGATGGCTGGCCAGCAACGCAACGGTGGCGATAATCATGCCGTTGAGGCAGTAGCCGCATTGCGCGGCGTTGTTGGCGATAAAGGCGGCCTGCACGGGGTGAGGAGCGTCGCTATTGCCGAGACCTTCGAGCGTCGTCACCGCCCGATCGCGAACGGCGGACAGCGCGATCGTGCAGGATCGAACCGAACGGTTTCCGATCAAAACCGCGCAGGCGCCGCATTCGCCGAGACCGCAGCCGAATTTCGGTCCGTTCAGCTTTAGATCGTTGCGAAGAATGTAGAGCAGCGGTGTTCGCGGTGCCGCGTAAACATCATGGATGCGGCCGTTGACCCGAATGCGAAACTTTGCCGCTGCGGTCAACATGTCCGGCGCGCCATCGCGGCAGGCCTGCCGGACAGGTCTAATCGTCGGAATCGAGCATGCTGCGTAACGTGTAGATGAGCGCCGTGCGCTCGACGGCGTTGAGGTTTTTCAACGTCATCTCGCTGATCTGCCGCGCCCGCGGCACCATGCTGTCGAGCAGCGCCGCGCCCGCCGGCGTCAGCGCGTTGATGACCTTGCGGGCATCCTTCGGATCGACCGACAGCGTGATGAGGTCTCTTGCCTTCAAACGGCTGATGATGCCGCGAATCGTCGCCTGATCGACATTGGTCGCGCGCACCAATTCGCCCTGCGACTGCGGGCCGCGATCGCGCAACGCGCACAACGTCGAAAACTGCACGCTGGTCAACTGCGGATCGGACGCGTGGGCCTGAAAGATGGCGAGATGGCGCTGATAGGCACGCCGTAACAGGTATCCGATCTGATCCGAGAACACGTAGTCCGTCGCACCGCCGGCATCGTCGGTTTGATCGTCGGGTTGGTCCGTCATCAGCCGCAGTCCTTTGGCCAACGCTGATCGAGACTGCAACGCGCCATGGTTGCACTACGGTCCCGCCGGGGCCTTCGGCAAGAGGCTTGATCATGCTCATCGGCAGCGCCGCGTGGCGACGCGAATACGACCACCGGCCGGGTCCGCGCCTGGCGGAGCGGCGGCATCCGTCGCGCATACAGGCTTTCGCTTGGCCGGGGAGATCATGGCCGATCACCTCATCAGAGCGTGTACACTTAGTATTTGGCGGTTTTTAACCGGCGTCAATCGATTAGGAGAGACGAATCGGCCTCCGATGCGGCGTTGCACAATCTTTTATCGGAGCATGAGCATAAATCGGGCTTGCTTAAATAGTGTGTACGCTATTTATTTTGGTCATCCGGGACCGCCCGATTGGCATTTGTCGTCTCAGTGGAGATTTGCGAGCCATGTCCAGTCAACCTCGCATTGCGATAATCGGAGCGGGACTCGGTGGCGCGGCAGCCGGCGCACTGCTTCAGAACGCGGGCTTTGCGGTCGATGTTTTCGAACAGGCGCCATCGTTCTCGCGAATAGGGGCCGGGATCCACATGGGTCCGAACATCATGAAGATCTTTCGCCGCCTCGGCATCGAGGATGCGCTCGTGAAGATGAGTTCGCAGCCGGATTTCTGGTTCAGCCGCGACGGCGCCACCGGGGATTACCTGTCCCGCATTCCGTTGGGCGATTTCGCGGTGAAGGAATATGGCGCGCCTTACGTCACGGTGCATCGCGGCGACCTGCATGCATTGCAGATGGCGCAACTCGCCCCGGGCTCGGTTCATTTCGACAAGCGTCTGACCTCGATCGCGGACGACGGCTCGGGTGTCGATCTGACATTCGCGGATGGCACGCGGGTCAAGGCGGATATCGTCGTCGGCGCGGATGGCATCAATTCCAGAATTCGGGAAATCCTTCTCGGTTCGGAGAAGCCGAAATACAGCGGCTGGGTGGCGCATCGGGCCTTGATCAGCGGCGAGCGCCTCGCGCGTTATGATCTGGACTTCGAGTCCTGCGTGAAATGGTGGAGCGAGGACCGCCACCTGATGGCTTACTTCACCACCGACCGCCGCGACGAATATTACTACGTCACCGGGGTGCCGCATCCGGCCTGGGATTTCGACGGCGGCTCCGCGCCGTCCAGCCGCGACGAGATGCGCGCGGCTTTTGCCGATTACGGCCCGATCGTTCAGGCGCTGATCGACAGCACCGACGAAGTCTCGAAATGGCCGCTGCTGAATCGCGATCCGCTGCCGATCTGGAGCAGGGGTCGCCTGGTGTTGCTCGGCGATGCCTGCCATCCGATGAAGCCGCACATGGCCCAAGGCGCCGGCATGGCGATCGAGGATGCGGCGATGTTGACGCGCTGCCTGTCGCGGACCGGGCTGTCCGATTTCGCCACCGCCTTCGCGCTTTATGAAGCCAACCGAAAGGATCGCGCCTCGCGCGTTCAGGCGGTGTCCAATGCCAACACCTTCCTGCGTCATCAGGAAGATCCCGCCTGGGTCTACGGTTACGACATCTATGAAGCGCCGCTGATCGACGGGCTGGCCGCGTGACCGCGCGGCGGAGGACGCGGGCCGCGCACCTGATCAATCGGGCCGCTGCGCGCTCGATCAACCGGGGCAGTTTTTCACCGTCGACACTGCGAGAAGAACGGCATTGGTCGTTCGCATCAAAAAGGACGTGACCGATGGACTTCAATTCGTTGATGGAAATTTGTCTGCACCAATTGACGCTCAGTGGCGTGAATGACAGTCAAAAGGTGATCGTCCTCAGTCAGGGCGCCGAACGCCTCGATTACGCCGACGCGTTTCTTGCGGCCGGTCAGCGGTTGGGCGCGCGGATGTATCACTTGCGTCTGCCCGCGCCGGTGCAAGGCAGCGGTGCGTGGGCCGTCGGCGCGACCGGTCTGGCCGCGAATGCCGATGCCGTGGAGGCGCTCAAGCAGGCCGACATGGTCGTCGATCTGATCTTCCTCTTGTTCAGCCCGGAGCAGATGGCGATCCAGGCCGCCGGGGTCCGCATTCTCACGGCCGTCGAGCCCGCGCCATTGCTGGCGCGGCTGCTGCCCACGACGGAACTGCGCGAGCGCGTCGAAATCGGCGCGCACTATCTGGCCAAGGCGAAGACGATGCACATCACGTCGAGGCATGGCACGGATGTCACCTACAAGATCGGCAGCTATCCGACGATCTCCGAATATGGCTACACCGATACGCCGGGGCGCTGGGATCACTGGCCGGCCGCCTTCGTCTTCACCGGCGCCGCCGACGATGGCGTCGATGGAACGATCGTGCTCGCGCCGGGTGACGTTCTGCTGCCGTTCAACACCTATGTCCGCGAACCGGTGGTCTACACGATCGAAAACGGCTGGGTCACCGACATTCGCGGCGGGCTCGAAGCCGAATTGATCAAGAGTTACATGGGCGAGTTCAAAGACCCGCGCGGCATGGGCATGAGCCATGTCGGCTGGGGTCTCGACCATCGCGCGCAGTGGCACGGGCTGACCCAGTTCGGTGGCGGCATGGGCATGGAGCTTCGCTCCTTCTACGGCAACGTGATGTTCTCGACCGGACCCAACAACGAACTCGGCGGGCCGAATGACACCGCGTGCCACCTCGATATTCCGATGCGCGGCTGCTCGCTGTTTCTCGACGGCGAGCCGATGGTGCTCGATGGCGACATCGCCGTGAAGGAGATGAAGGCGGCCTGAAATTACTTGAGCGGCTTGAGAATCTTCACGAGCTGATCGTGCACTGCTTCGTTGCCGCAGACCACGTTGCCGGTCGCGAGCGCGTCGACATCGCGGCCCTGAATGTCCGACACCACGCCGCCGGCTTCGCGGATCATCACGATGCCCGCCGCGATATCCCATTGTTGCAGATTGCGTTCCCAGTAGCCGTCGAGGCGGCCGGCCGCGACGTAGGCCAGATCGAGCGACGCCGCGCCGAAACGGCGCAGACCCGCGACTTTCGGCTGCAACGCGGTCATCTCCTGCCGCGACAGTTCATGATTGCCCCGCCCGATATGCGGCAGGCCGCAAGCGATGACGCAATCGTTCAACTGCTTGCGGTTGGCGACGCGCAGCCGGGTGTCGTTGAGGAACGCGCCCTTGCCGCGCTCGGCGGTGTAGAGTTCTTCGTTCGCGGGATTGTAGATCAGCCCGGCTATGATCACGCCTTCGCGCAGCAACCCGATCGAGATCGCGAATTGCGGAATGCCGTGCAGGAAGTTCGTGGTGCCGTCGAGCGGATCGACGATCCAGGTGTGGGTCTTGTCCGCGCCTTCGCGAAGGCCGCCTTCCTCGCCGATGAAACCGTAGCCGGGCCGCGCTTTGGTCAGGTCGGTGTAGAGAATTTCCTCGGACCGCTTGTCGGCCATCGTCACGAAATTCGCCGGGCCCTTCATCGAGACCTGAAGGTTTTCGATTTCGCCGAGATCGCGCTTGAGGCTGCGGCCGGCGCGGCGCGCGGCCTTGACCATGACGTTCATGAGGGCGGATTGCAGCATGGACTGGACTCACGGCGACCCGCGACAGGTCTGAAAAAGAGGAATTGATTGGAGCGATGACTGGGTGCCCTGCGAGGGTGGCCACGTCAAGGCGCGTCTGGCTGGGCCGCTATTTCACGCCGAGCCATTTGCGGGCATCCTGCTGCGCCTTGGCCCGGTCCTCCGGCGAGAGCTGGGCCAGCGCCTCGTCGAGCATCAGATCGCCCTTGCCGGCGGTCTTGGCGACGATATGCCACTTCAGGCCCTCGATCTTGTCCACGGGCGCGCCCTGGCCGGTGACGAGCACGCGGGCGAGGCGGTTCTGCGCGATCGGGCTGTTCTGCCGCGCCGCCTTGCGAAGCAACGCCACGGCGGCGGCTTCGTTCTTGGGTGTCCCGGTGCCGTTATAGAGCGCGATGGCGTATTCGACCTCGGCATCGACATTGTCGCTCAAGGCGGCGGCCTGAAGCAGCCGCACGGCCTTGTCGAGGTCCTTTTCGACGCCGGTGCCTTCTTTATAGAACGTCGCCAGCGCGTATTGCGCTTCCGGATTGCCGGCATCGGCGGCGACGCGCAGCAGTTCGGCGGCGCGCTTGATATCCTGCGGAAAGGTCTGGCCGTCGAGATAGAGCAGCGCGAGATTATAGGCCGCCTTCGGATTGCCGACCTTGGCGGCGGAGGCGAGCCAGCGCGCGCCTTCCTCGCGGTCGGCGGGTCCGCCTCGGCCGGACATCCGCAGCATCGCGTAAGAGTACATGCCTTGCGGATCACCCAGATCGGCGGCGCGCTTGAACCATTCGGCGGCCTTGGCGTAATCGCGCTTGGTGCCGAAGCCGTTGGAATACAACTCGCCAAGCATCGCCATCGCTTTCGGATCGTTGTTCTCCTGCGCGCGCTGGGTGGCGAGATCGAACGCGCTCTTGTAAGCGCCGCGCTGATACGCGCCGTACACCAGATCGACATTGGGATCGTTCGGCGCGGCCGCCGCCGGCGCTGGGGCAGGGGTCGCGGCTGCCGGCCTCGGCGCCGTCTTGGCGGCGCTGGGCGCTTTCGCGGGCGCTTTGGGCGCCGCCTTGGGTGCTGCTTTGGGAATGGCTCTGGGAGCTGCTTTAGGAACTGCTTTCGGCGCGGCCTTCACGGGGGCTTTGGCCTTCGGCATGGGCGCGCGGCTCGAGCCGGGCGGCGGCTGCAAGCCAGGAGGGGTCAGCGACATCTGCGCGACAGCGCCGCCCGTCAATGCGAGCCAGCCCGTCAATATGATCGCGATTCGCAGATCCGACATCCCCTTCGCTATCCCGATTCGGCTGATCGTTTGTCCTCTGAGGATTGATTTAGCCTGATCGCATGCGCGGCGTCCATCAGCGCCTGCGCCGCGCCGCGCGGATCGTTCCAGATGCAATCGCCGACCAGCACGAAATCGGCGCCGGCCTGCGCGAACAAATTGGCCTCAGCGAAGGATTCCGCAAAACCGATGCAGGGCGGCTCGAACAGTTCGGCCCACCAGTTCAGCCGCTCGGCGATGGCCTCGGCCGCCGGCCGCTCGCCATGGCTGTCGCGCTCGCCGAACAACACATAATCCGCGCCGGCTTCACCGGCCGTCATCGCGTCGTGGCGGGTCGCGAGATCGCCGACGCCGATGATGCGGTCCGGCTTGAGCGTCGGCAGCGCTTCTTGCATGGCGTCAATGCCGGCGACATGGGCGCCGTCGGCGCCGCCCCGCGCGATCAGTTCGGCGTGGCCGTCCACCAGCAGCGCCGCGCCGCCAGCCTGCGCGATGGGCGCAAGCGCCTTGATGCGTGACGTCAGCGTGCGCGGATCGCTCGGCGCGAGTCGCAGCAGCACCGCCGCGATGTCGGCGGCGGCCAGCAAGGCCGGCAGCGCCGCGAGCAGCGGGATCGGGTCATCGACCACAGGCGTTTGCAGATAGAGACGGGGCGCGGGACGCGGCGGCGGCGGCTTGGTCGACGATTTACTCAAGGGTCAGAACGCCTTTTTGGTTTCGAGATCGGCCGACCATTGGCCCCGGCTGGCGAGCGAGTTCATCCGCGCGCGATGCGCGAACGCGGCCTGGCCCGCCGCGATGTTGTCGGCCTTGCCGGACCATGCCTTCTGCGGCGCGGATTGTAACGCGCGACCATAGGAGAACGTCAGCGGCCATGGCAGCCCGCCGATCCTGTTCATCGCATCAAGATGCGCGGTGGCTGCTTCGTCGGACTGGCCGCCGGAGAGGAACGCGATCCCGGGCACCGCCGACGGCACGCAATTTTTCAGAAGCCGGATCGTCTTGTCGGCGACTTCCGCGACGCCGGCCTGCGTCGGCGCCTTTTTGCCGGAGATTGCCATGTTCGGTTTCAGGATGATGCCTTCAAGCGCGACGTTCTGAAAGTACAGCTGCTGGAAGGTCTCCTTCAGCATCCACTCCGTCACTTTAATGCAAGTGTCGATGTCATGCGCGCCGTCCATCAGTACTTCCGGCTCGACGATCGGCACGATCTGCGCCGCCTGACACAGCCCCGCGTAGCGCGCGAGCGCATGGGCATTGGCGGCGATCGCCGCGTGGCTCGGAAGGCCCTTGGCGGGATCGATAGCGATGACCGCGCGCCATTTCGCAAAGCGCGCGCCCTGTTTGTAATATTTGGCGAGCCGCTCGGCGAGACGGTCGAGACCGATCGTGACGGTCTCGTTGGCCGTGCCGGGCAGGATCTGGGTGCCCTCGTCGACCTTGATGCCGGGGATCGCTCCGGATTGCTCGATGAGCCTGATTAGCGGCGTGCCGTCTTTCGCGCTCTGCCAGATCGTTTCGTCATAAAGAATGACACCGGATATCGCGTTCGTCATCGCATCGACCGTTCGAAACAGCATCTCGCGATAATCGCGCCTGCTGTCCTCGGTGGAGTCGACCCCGATCGCATCGAAGCGCTTC
>JAQGJY010000005.1 GCA_028290325.1 Tardiphaga sp. | reverse complement strand
GGTCGGGACCTCAGCGATCGTTTTCAGAATCTGCGAGGCGATGGCGTAGGGGTCGCCCTGCGAGTTCGGACGGCGATCTTCGAGATAGCCCCGATAGGCATCGTTCTTCACGAAGGAATGCGGCACGCGGATCGAGGCGCCGCGATCGGCAACGCCGTAGCTGAACTTGTTCCACGGCGCGGTTTCGTGCTTGCCGGTCAGGCGCTTGTCGTTGTCCGGACCATAGACCGCGATGTGATCCATGAGGTTTCTCTCGAAGGCCGCCATGAGCGCCTCAAAATAGGCCTTGCCGCCAACCTCGCGCAGATAGGTCGTCGAGAAATTGGCGTGCATGCCGGAGCCGTTCCAGTCGGTGTCGCCGAGCGGCTTGCAGTGATACTCGATGTCGATTTCGTATTTTTCAGTCAGGCGCTGCAAGAGATAGCGGGCCATCCACATTTCATCGGCGGCTTTTTTGGAACCCTTGCCGAAGATCTGGAATTCCCATTGGCCCTTCGCCACTTCGGCATTGATGCCTTCGTGATTGATGCCGGCAGCGAGACAGAGATCGAGATGTTCCTCGACGATCTGGCGCGCGATCGAGCCGACATTGCTGTAACCCACGCCGGTGTAATACGGGCCCTGCGGGGCCGGAAAACCGGCATCGGGGAAGCCGAGCGGACGACCGTCCTGATAGAAGAAATATTCCTGCTCGAAGCCGAACCAAGCGCCTTCGTCGTCGAGAATGGTCGCGCGCTTGTTCGTCGGATGCGGCGTGACCCCGTCCGGCATCATGACTTCGCACATGACCAGAGCGCCGTTGACGCGCGTCGCGTCCGGATAGATCGCGACCGGCTTCAGGACGCAATCCGAGCTGCGGCCTTCGGCCTGCATCGTCGAGGAGCCGTCGAAGCCCCACAGCGGCAGTTGATCCAGCGTCGGGAACGCATCGAATTCCTTGATCTGCGTTTTACCGCGCAGGTTCGGCGTAGGCGTGTAGCCGTCGAGCCAAATATACTCGAGCTTGTACTTTGTCATCGCAATCTCTCATGAGTTAAACAGGTCAACGGGTGAAAACCCAAGCCGGCGACGGACCGCGAGGTCGTCGCCATTGGCCGCCTTTTTGTAAGCATTTTGTGTGCCAAGGTTTGGCCGATCCGGGCGCGTCGCATCGACCCGTTTTGGTCCGGTGAAACCATCCCTGCGAAATAAGCTCGGGATGGTGCGACAAAGGCGCGCAGCATGCTCCGCCGCACTGAATTTAGCCTTGGATCACAGGGGTTTTCGACGCCTCATCGCTGGGCAAGTATGGGCATTTTCGCTGAAAAGATGAAAAGCGCGGCGTGGATTTGGCGCTGTCGAGGGCGAATTCGGCACCGAAACCGAGCGTCGCCTCGTTCGGCGCCTGCCCTTTCAAAAAGCAGTCCAAACGGAATGCAACCACAGCCGTGCCTACTGTTTATTCATCTGCCGGTTTTATTTTCAGCATATTGCACCTTACATCGGCAACCCGATATCCCTGTCACGCGTTGAATCGCGGCCGGATGAAATCATTCGTCCGGTACAGACAGGATTGATGAGATGATTTCGAACTCGCAACGGGGATCGGCGACGATCTATCAGTTTCCGGTCGGCGGCCGCGCGGGCCTTCACACCACAAAGCCCGATACCGGCGCGACCCAGCCAGCCAACGAGCTTGTGCTGACGGACGCCTGGTATCATCAGGAAGCCATCCGCGACGCCCAGCCGGCGACCAAACAATGAGGTTCAGGCGACAATCGGCAGGCTGCTATCGGTCATCCGAGGCGGACTTCAAACAGGGTCGGCGCATTCAGCTCCGGCCCTGATTTTTTGTGTGACCTGAAACACGATCCCCGCCGGCCGGGCCGCGTTGATCCCTCGAGGCGATCGGCGGTCGCAGCGCTCAGCGCGAGCGAAGCTAGGCTTTGGTTGGGCCGACTTTTTTGGTTGCCTCGCCCAGCGTTACGCCGGCCATCGCTTCCGACAGTTTCGCAATCGCCGTATGGTCCTGTCCCTTGCCCAGCATCGCGGCGGCGCTCGCCCACATCTCCCGACACAACGCGGACAACGGCGTCGGCGCGGCGTGATCGCGGCCGACTTCGAGCGCGATCGACAGGTCCTTGACCATCAGATCAAGCCCGAAGCCGGAATCGAATTTGCGCGACAGCACGAACTGTCTCAGCTTTTTCTGCGTCGAATTGTTCATGCCCGTGGAGGCATTCAGCACGTCGGTCATGACATGGGGATCGAGCCCGAATTGCTGGCCAATCACCAGCGCCTCAACCGCCATCAGGAAGCCGCCGGCGGAGACGAGATTGTTCAGCGCCTTCATCGCCTGCCCGGCCCCGACGGCGCCGATGCGATGGATCGTGGTGCCCATCGCCTTCAGCAGCGGATCGACGCGGTCGAGCGCCTCCGCATCGCCGCCGGTCATGATCGCCAGGTCGCCGGTGATTGCGCGCGACACGCCGCCGGACACCGGCGCATCGAGCACGATGACACCTTTGGACGACAGCCGCTCCGCGATCGCGCGGGTCGCCGCGGGCGCACCCGAACTCATGTCGATCAGGATGTGGCCCTGGCGCAACCCGCCAGCAATGCCAGCGACGACCGCTTCGACGTGGCCCGATGTCGGCAGCATCGTGATGACGACATCGCGGGCTTTCACCGCCGCGACCAGATCGCTCGCCGCCGTACCGCCGTTCGCTTGCGCGAATTGATCGGCGCGGCCCGCGACGGCGTCGCTCACCGCAACGTCGCAACCAGACTGGACAAGCCGCGTCGCCATCGGCCAGCCCATATTGCCAATGCCGATGAAGCAGACGCCGCGCGGCGCGCTCATGGCTGGCTCGCTGGCTTGCCGTCGATCGCGCCTTCCGCCACCAGCACTTCATGCGCGGCCTTGAAGGCTTCGAGGCCGGCCGGGATGCCGCTATAGACCGTCGCGTGAAGCAGGATCTCCTTGATCTCTTCGACGGTGACGCCGTTGGTCAGCGCCCCCTTCACATGCAGTTTGATCTCGTGCGGTGCTTTCAAAGCCGTGAGCATCGCGAGGTTCAGCATCGAGCGCGTCTTGCGATCGAGACCGGGCCGCGTCCAGGCATAGCCCCAGCACCATTCCGTGGTGATGTTCTGAAACGCCATCATGAAATCGTCGGCCTTGGCGATACCGCCATCGACGTAATCCTTGCCGAGCACCGCGCGCCGGACTTCGAGACCTTTGTTGAATTGATCGCTATCGTTGCCGCCCATCGGATCCTCCATTGATTTTGTCGCATCAGCTTAGCATCGGTACCAAGCCGCACAATCGCGGCGTCGCGCGGCAGCAATACGCATCGCATTCTTGACACGGCGCTTATCGATCAACACCATCGCAGCCAACGACAGATGGGAGCGAGAACGCGATGAAGCCGACCGAGGCCTATGAGGTGCTGGCGGTGCGCTACGGCACGCACAAGGAGCGCGGCGCGCGCGACAATTTCATGCATCCGCAGGAGGTCACGGACCTGCACGAGATGGCATTGCCGTTGGATTATTTCGTCTGGGTGATCCGCAACGCCGCGCGCACCATCGTTGTCGATACCGGCTTCACACATGAAACCGCGGCCAAGCGCAAACGCACTTTGGCGCATCTGCCGGCGGACGCATTGAAGGCGGTCGGCGTCGATGCCGCGGCGGTGACGGACGTGATCATCACGCATCTGCATTACGACCATGCCGGCGGCCTCGCCGCGTTTCCCGCCGCGACATTCCATGTGCAGGATTCAGAGATGAGCTTCGTCACCGGCCGCTGCATGTGCCATCCGCGCTTGCGCCATGCCTTCGAGGTCGAGGATGTCGTGACGATGGTGCGCCGGCTCTATGACGGACGGGTGCACTTCATCGACGGCGATGACGACCTGTTTCCCGGCCTCAGCGTGCATCGCGCGCCCGGCCATACGCCTGGCCTGCAGTGCGTGCGCGTGATGACGGCGCGTGGCGCTGTCGTGCTGGCCTCGGACGCCTGCCATTATTATGCGAACAAGGCGCGGTCGAATCCGTTTCCGATTCTGGTCGATGTCGCGGACATGCTGGAAAGCTGGGCGAAGCTCGAGCGTCTCGCCGACAGCGCGGATCACATCGTGCCGGGTCACGATCCCGAGGTGTTGCGGATTTATCCGCGCGGTGATGTCGGCGATGTGGCGGTGGCGTTGCTGCACATGCCGCCACAGGCGGTGTGACCGGCGCTTGCGATCAGGACGACTTGTTGATCTTCTTGATCTTGGCGTCGGTGGCCTCGATCGCCAGCGTCAGTTCGAGGATCGCTTTCGACAGCAGCTCGGTCGCTTCCTTCTGGTCCTGCGATTTGGCGGCGCGCAGCGCATAGTTCTTGGCGGACGAGAGCGACATGTCGGTTCCTTTCGTGTCGTGACGTTGGCGTGCTGCTCAACGAAAAACCCCGCAGCTTTCACCGCGGGGCTTTCGTTCATCTCAGCACGTAGCTTAGTGTGCCAAGATCGCCAGCAGCAGCAGCGCGACGATGTTAGTGATCTTGATCATCGGGTTGATCGCCGGGCCGGCCGTGTCCTTGTAGGGATCACCGACGGTGTCGCCGGTCACGGCCGCTTTATGCGCCTCCGAGCCCTTGCCGCCGTAATGGCCGTCCTCGATATACTTCTTGGCGTTGTCCCATGCGCCGCCGCCCGAGGTCATTGAGATCGCGACGAACAGACCCGTCACGATCACGCCGAGCAGCATCGCGCCCACCGCCGAGAATGCCGCCGACTTGCCGCCTGCGCCGCCACCCGCGATCACGAAGATCACGAAGTAAACGAAGATCGGCGACAGCACCGGCAGCAACGACGGGATGATCATTTCCTTGATCGCCGCCTTGGTCAGCAGATCGACAGCCTTTTTGTAATCCGGCTTGTCGGTGCCCTGCATGATGCCCGGCTTCTCGCGGAACTGGCGACGCACTTCCTCGACGATCGCGCCGGCGGCGCGGCCGACGGCGGTCATGCCCATCGCGCCGAACAGATACGGCAGCAGGCCGCCGAACAGGAGACCGACCACGACGTAGGGGTTGTTCAGCGAAAAGTCCGGCAGCACGCCCTGGAAGTAGGGATACTTCGCGGCGTTGGCGATGAAGAACTTCAAGTCTTCGTTGTACGCCGCGAACAGCACCAGCGCGCCCAAACCGGCCGAGCCGATCGCATAGCCTTTGGTGACGGCCTTGGTCGTGTTGCCGACAGCGTCGAGCGCGTCGGTGGCCTTGCGGACCTCCTTCGGCAGGCCCGCCATTTCAGCGATGCCACCGGCATTGTCCGTGACCGGGCCGAACGCATCGAGCGCCACGATCATGCCGGCCAGCGCCAACATCGTCGTGGTCGCGATGGCGATGCCGAACAGGCCGGCCAGCGAATAGGTGACGAGGATGCCCGCGATGATGACGAGCGCCGGACCGGCGGTCGATTCCATCGAGATGGCGAGGCCCTGAATCACGTTGGTGCCGTGGCCCGTCACCGACGACGCCGCGATCGACTTCACCGGGCGATATTCGGTGCCGGTGTAGTATTCCGTGATCCAGATGATGAGGCCCGTCACGACGAGACCGACGATGCCGCATTCGAACAGAGCCAGCCCCGTATAGTTGACGCCGGCGAGCGGCCCGAAACCGATCAGCCAGTAGATGACGGCGGCGACGCCGAACAACGACAGCACGCCGGTTGCGATCAGGCCCTTGTAGAGCGCGCCCATGATCGACTGCGAGGCGCCGAGCTTGACGAAGAAGGTGCCGGCGATCGAGGTGAGGATGCAGATGCCGCCGATGGCGAGCGGCAGCGTCATCATGTTGACGAGCAACGGCGAGGTCGCGAAGAAGATCGCGGCCAGCACCATCGTGGCGACGGCGGTCACGGCATAGGTTTCGAACAGATCGGCCGCCATGCCGGCGCAATCGCCGACATTGTCGCCGACGTTGTCGGCAATCGTGGCGGGGTTGCGCGGATCGTCTTCGGGAATGCCGGCCTCGACCTTGCCGACCAGATCGCCGCCGACGTCGGCGCCCTTGGTGAAGATGCCGCCGCCGAGACGCGCGAAGATCGAGATCAGCGATGCGCCGAAGCCTAACGCAACCAGCGCATCGACCACCGTGCGGCTGTTAGCCGGCAGGTTCAGGACATGCGTCAGATAAGCGAAATAGATCGTGACGCCGAGCAGCGCCAGGCCCGCCACCAGCATGCCGGTGATCGCGCCGGCCTTGAAGGCCAGTTCAAGCCCGCCGGCGAGCGATGTCGTTGCCGCTTGCGCGGTGCGGACGTTGGCACGCACCGACACGTTCATGCCGATGAAGCCGGCGGCGCCCGACAGCACCGCGCCGATCAGGAAGCCGACCGCGACCAGCATGCCGAGGAAATAGGCCAGCAGCGCGAAGATGACGACGCCGACGATGGCGATCGTGAGATACTGCCGCTTCAGATAGGCCTGCGCGCCTTCGGCGACCGCGGCCGCGATTTCCTGCATCCGGGCATTGCCGGCATCCGCCTTCATCACCGACGCCGTCGCCCAGATGGCGTAAACGATCGATAGCGCTCCGCAGAGCACGATCACCCATAAAGCTGTCATAGAATTTGCCTCAGTCCTAGATTTCCCCGAACGCCCTTGGCCGCTGACGCGGTGGGCGCACAATGATAGCTGCCCTTCCCCGAGGGCAGTTCGAACGTGGCGAGACCTTGCCAAAATCGCGGCGGCCACGCAACGCCGCCCTTCGG
>JAQGJY010000416.1 GCA_028290325.1 Tardiphaga sp. | reverse complement strand
ACGTGATCGTATTGCCGTGCATCGGATCGCACGACCACACCACGCTGCGGCCCTCACGCTGGATCGCGCGCACCATGCCCGGCAGATGGTCGCCCACCTTCTCGTGTCCGAAGCGCGTGATGAGCGTCAGCCGACCCGGCTCGTTGTCTGGATTGAGCACATCGACCAGCTTCAATAGGTCGTCCGGCTTCAGCGACGGGCCGCATTTCAGGCCGATCGGATTCTTGATGCCGCGGAAATATTCGACATGGCCGTGGTCGAGCTGCCGCGTGCGGTCGCCGATCCAGATCATATGGCCCGACGTCGCGTACCAGTCGCCGGTCGTGGAATCGACGCGCGTGAATGCCTGCTCGTAGCCCAGCAGCAGCGCCTCGTGGCTGGTATAGAGGTCGGTCGAGCGCAGTTCGGGGTGGCTTTCCAGATTGAGACCGCAGGCCCGCATGAAGTTGAGCGCGTCCGAAATGCGATCGGCCAATTCCTTGTAGCGGCGCGACTGCTGCGAATCTTTCAGGAAACCGAGCATCCACTGATGCACGCTGCCCAGATTCGCGAAGCCGCCGGTCGCGAAGGCGCGCAGCAGATTCAGCGTTGCCGCCGACTGCCGATACGCCATCAGCTGCCGCTGCGGATCGGGAATCCGCGACTCGGCCGTGAAGCCGATATCGTTGACGATGTCGCCCCGATAGCTCGGCAGCTCGACGCCGTCGATCTTCTCCATCGGCGACGAGCGCGGTTTGGCGAACTGCCCCGCCACGCGGCCGACCTTCACCACCGGCAACGCACCGGCGTAGGTCAGCACCACGGACATTTGCAGCAGCACGCGGAAGAAGTCGCGAATGTTGTTGGCACCGTGCTCGGCGAAGCTCTCGGCGCAGTCGCCGCCTTGCAACAGGAAGGCTTCGCCGTTTGCGACTCGGGCCAATGCCTTCTTCAGATTGCGCGCCTCACCGGCAAAAACCAGCGGCGGAAACGTCGCGAGCTGCGCCTCGACATCGCTGAGCGCCTTGGCGTCCGGATAATCCGGCACCTGCATCACGGGGCGCGACCGCCAACTATCGGGTGTCCAGCGTTCGGACATGGGCCTTAACTCCTGCAATATCCGCGACTTGGCCGATTCTTGAACCATGCCCAGCCGCCGCGACGAAGGGCCAGTTTATACACATGGCCACGGCACTTCGCCAGTTCGGATGCGCAATTGTGGCAAAACCTTGCAAAGGCGGCTAAATTCGCCTTTTCTAAGCCTAGCAACCAGTCGTTCGGGGAATCGCGGTGCTGCAAGCTGGACAGGACAACGTCTTCATCGATGACATCACGTTTCCCGCCGTGGATGGATATTCACTGGCGGCGACGCTGTTCCTCCCGCGCGGCCGCAAGCGCGGCGCCGTCCTCATCAATTCCGCCACCGCCGTGCCGCGCGAGATCTATCGCGGCTTCGCGTCTTATCTCGCCGGGCGCGGTTGCGCCGTTCTGACCTACGACTATCGCGGCATTGGCGGCTCGCGGCAGCAGTCCCTCACCGGCTACAACAAGCCGCGTTCGCTGGTCGGCTTCGATGCGTCGATGTCGAAATGGGCGGCGCGTGACGTGACCGCCGCCGTGGCCTGGATGCGCGGACGCTACAAGGAATTGCCGCTCACCTATGTCGGCCATGCGTTCGGCGGACAGGCGCTGGGCCTCCTACCCAACAACGCCGAAGTCTCGCGCGCGCTGCTGATCTGCGCGCAGGCGGCCTACTGGAAACTGATGCCGCCGCCGGAACGCTATCGCGTGTTCGCGCTGATGAAATTCGCGACGCTGCCGGTGACGAAGCTGCTCGGCTACGCGCCCGGCAAGATGGGCATCGGCGAAGACCTGCCGAAAGGCGTGGTCGAGGAATGGTCGCGCTGGGTGATGAGCCCGCGTTACATGTTCGACGACAAGGCGCTGACCACGCTCGGCAACTTCCCGAACTACACCGGGGCGTTGCGGGCGTTGTGCTTCACCGACGATAAATGGGCGCCGCGCCCGGCGGTCGAATTGCTGTGCGACGGCTTCACCGCGACAAAGCCTGACATCATCGCTATCAGCCCGGCGGATGTCGGCGTGCCATCGATCGGCCACCTCGGATTCTTCAAGCCGGAGCATCGCGACACGCTGTGGCGCGGGGCGGCCGAGTGGCTCGAAGTCAATGCGATGGCGGAGCCGCGGCGTTATTCGGCGGCGGCGCGGGCGTAACGCGAGGTCGGCGTCCGCATCGTCACCAGCTCTTCCGCGGCGGTCGGATGGAGCGCCATCGTCGCGTCGAAGTCGGCCTTGGTCGCTTTCATCTTCACCGCGACGCCGACGATCTGAATGATCTCGGCCGCGCCATCGCCGACGATATGGCAGCCAAGCACGCGGTCGCTGTCGGCATCGACGACCAGCTTCATCAGGATTTTCGTCTCGCGACCGGACAGCGTCGCCTTCATCGGCCGGAACGTCGATTGATAGATATCGATCGCGGCGAACCGCGCCCGCGCTTCGGCTTCCGTGAGGCCGACGGTGCCGACCTCGGGCTGTGTGAACACCGCCGTCGCGATGTCGTTATGATCGACGCGGACGCTGCGTTTGCCATAGACGGTATCGGCGAAGGCATGGCCCTCGCGGATCGCGACCGGCGTCAGGTTGATGCGGTTGGTCACGTCTCCGATAGCGTAGATATTGGGCACGGAGGTCTGCGAGAATTCGTTGACCATGAGGCCGCCGCTGGTCGGGTCGACATCGACGCCGGTGGTTTCCAGGCCCAGATTGGCGATCGCCGGATGGCGGCCGATCGCGAACATCACCTGATCGGATGCAACGCTCGATCCGTCGGACAAATATGACGTGTAGTCCTCGCCGTGCTTCTCGACCCTGGTGACGGTGCGACCCGACAGCAGCGTGATGCCCTCATGCTCCATCTCGGTGCGGACATGGCTGCGGACATCCTCGTCGAAACCGCGCAGGATGTTGTCGCCGCGAAAGATCACGGTCACGTCGCTGCCAAGCCCCGCGAAGATGCAGGCGAATTCCAGCGCGATATAACCGGCGCCCTGAATGACGATGCGCTTTGGCAGCGACTTGAGGTGAAACACCTCGTTCGACGAAATCACATGCTCGATGCCGGGAATCGGATTGCCGTGGTTCGGCACGCCGCCGGTCGCGATCAAAATCGTTGTCGCGCGCACGGCTTCGCCGGTGCCGAGCCGCAACGTCCGCGCATTCTCGAACACCGCGCGGGTCTTGACGATCGTCGCGCCCGATTTCTCCAGATTGGTCGCGTAGATCGCCTCCAGCCGGGCGATCTCCTTGTCCTTGTTGGCGATCAAGGTCGTCCAGTCGAATGTCGCCTCGGGGATCGTCCAGCCGAAGCCGGCGGCGTCCGCGATCTCGTGGCGGATATGCGACGCATAGACCATCAGCTTTTTTGGCACGCAGCCGCGGATCACGCAGGTGCCACCCATGCGATATTCTTCCGCGAGCATCACGCGGGCGCCATGACCCGCGGCGATCCGGCCGGCGCGCACGCCGCCGGAGCCGCCACCGATCACGAACAGATCGACGTCGAAATCAGTCATGATCGCCCCCGCGAAGCCGAGAAACCGGCTCAGATTTCCTTGCCGCGCTTACGCATCTCGGCGCGGAACACGCCGTTCACTTCCTCGGAGAACGTCTGCGCCCACTGGTTCATATAGCTCATGCTGTTCTGAATCGACTTCGGCTCCTGGGCGAGCAATTTCTGGCCGAGCGGCGATTTGTAGAATGTCACGAGGTCCTTCAATTCCTGCTCGGTGAAATCGGTGGCGTAGATCTTCGCCATCTGCTCGCCGATTTCCTTTTCCTTGCCGGCCAGTTGCTGGGCGACGACCAGCGACACCTCGTTGAGGTCTTTCTGATAATTCAGATTGTTCTGAAGAATCGAGTCCTTGGTGCGCTGGACGATGTTCGGCACCGCGCTCGCATACATCGCCGAGGCGTTCTTCATCGTCAGAATTTCTTTCGCGTAGCCGATCGCGGCGGGCGACGGCGGCTTGGGCGCCTGCGCCTGCGCGGCGCTGAAGGCGAGACCGAGTGCGAGGCCCGCGGCCAGCAACGTTCTGGACATAGTCTTCATTTCAAGTCTCCTTTTGATGGACGCGGCCTCACGGCCGTTCGACGACACGAATTCCGTTTGCTCCTGCCAGCACCGTGGCGCTGACAAGTCCGATAAACAAACCATGCTCGACAACGCCGGGGATCGCGCTCAGGCGCGCCGCCAGGCGCGGCGCGTCGGCGATCTGTCCGAGCTTGGCATCGACTATCCAGTGGCCACCATCGGTGACAAAAACATGGCCGTTGCCCGCCGCGCGCGTCTGCATCGGACCGGCCACACCGCACTCGGCGAAAGCCTGCGCGATGGCGCGGCGTGTCGCAGGCAGGCCGAACGGAATCACCTCGATCGGGAGCGGGAAACCGCCCAGAACCGGCACCCACTTGGATTCGTCGGCGATCACGATCATCCTGTCCGAGGCCGCCGCGACGATCTTTTCCCATAATAGCGCGCCGCCGCCACCCTTGATGACATTGAGCGCGGGATCGATTTCATCGGCGCCATCAACGGTCAGATCAAGCCGGTCGATCTCGTCGAGGGTGGTCAGCGGCACGCCGCAACGCTCGGCCTCGCAGCGGGTGGCTTCCGAGGTCGGCACGCCGATCACGCGAAGGCCGGTCTTGATCCGCGCGCCGAGCAATTCAACAAAATGCTTCGCGGTCGAACCGGTGCCAAGACCAAGCCGCATGCCGTCGCTGACGTATTCGAGCGCACGCGCGGCCGCCTGTCGTTTGAGTTCTTCCGCCGTCATACCGAGTGTTGCCTCTCCGGCTCGCTGAAGCCATCGCGCGCCTTGTACCGGTCTTTGCGGCCGACAGCCAGCGATCCCGTTTTCATCTGGGCGCTTGAAAACCAGCCGCCCGACCGCTAGCCATTCCGCCATGACCGGATCACAAACCATCGTCTTCGACCTCGACGGCACGCTCGTCGATACCGCACCCGACCTCATCACCGCGCTCAACCACGTGCTGGCGCGTGAGGGGCTGGCGCCCGTGCCGCTGACATCAGCCCGTCACATGATCGGGGCCGGCGCGCGCAAGCTGATCGAACGTGGGCTCGAGGTCGAGGGTCGGCAGATGACCCCGGCGGAGGTGTCGCGGCTGACCGACGATTTCATCGCCTTCTATGCCGACCATATCGCGGACGACTCGCGTCCGTTCGAGGGATTGCTAGATGCGCTCGATGATCTCGCCGGCCGGGGCCACCGCTTCGCGGTGTGCACCAACAAGCTGGAATGGCTGTCGAAGTTGCTGCTGGAGAAGCTGGCGATGACCGACCGTTTCGCGGCGATCTGCGGCGCGGACACCTTCGGCGTCTCCAAACCGGATCCGACGATTTTGCGGCAAACCGTCCTGAAGGCGGGTGGCGACATCACGCGCGCCATCATGGTGGGCGATGCCGGGCCGGACGTCGGCGTCGCTCGCCGGGCCGCGATTCCGGTGATCGGCGTCACCTTCGGCTATACGGATGTGCCGATGATCGAGTTGAAACCGGATCGGCTGATCACCCACATGTCGCAGCTGCCGGTTGCCGTCGAGGAGCTCATATCATGCGTAACTAATTAGCAACGTTCAGTTATTTTCGGCGTGCAGGCTTAACCATCGAGTCACACATCGCGGTCTGGACGTTGCGTCGAGGGCGTGACGATCCTATGCTCGAGCCGGGCTTGCTGCAAACATCGCATTTATCGGACGGATTCTGTCATGCGTCGTATCGGGTTGGTTGTCATCGCTGCTGCCGCTTTGGGCGGTTGCGCGTCGTTTTCGGATTCGTTCAAGTCGGCGCCGACGCCGGTCACCGTCCAACTCGAATCGGTTCCGCCGGGCGCTGACGCCGTGACCTCGATCGGACCGGGCTGCAAAACGCCCTGCTCGCTCGAAGTCCCCGCTGAAAACGCGTTCACAGTGACGTTCACCGCGCCGAAATCCCAGGCGGTCACGGTGCCGGTCACAGTCACCCGCGTTCCCGGGGATTTCACCACGCCAGCTTCGACGGTCGTCGAACCCAATCCCATCGTGGCCGAGCTGCCGCCGTTGAAGCCAGCCAAGCGCAAAGCGCGCAATGGCGTCAAAAAGCGCGCGGCCTCAACGCCCCCTGCCGCTACGGCGCCAGCCGCGGCGGCGCCGGCCGCCGGCTCGGTATTCCCGACGCCGCGTTGATCAAACGGCGGATTGTGCCGGCCGCTCGCGATGCCTACATTGAGGTGATGGACGCGACCCCGATTTGCGGGGCCGCGGCGGCCCGGGACGCGGCATGAATTTCATCTCACCCCCTCCGACAACACCAGATTCCGCGGCGATGATCGATCCGTTCGGGCGGCGCATCAATTATCTGCGCGCCTCGGTGACCGACCGCTGCGACCTGCGCTGCTTCTATTGCATGTCGGAAGACATGACATTTCTGCCGAAGGCCGACTTGCTGACGCTGGAGGAGCTCGACCGGCTCTGCTCCGCCTTTATCGCGCGCGGCGTGCGCAAGCTGCGGTTGACTGGCGGAGAACCGTTGGTTCGCCGCAACGTGATGTCGCTGGTGCGATCGCTGTCGCGCCATCTCCAAACCGGCGCGCTCGACGAATTGACCCTTACCACCAACGGCTCGCTGCTGGCGAAACACGCCGCCGAATTGGCCGATTGCGGCGTGAAGCGCATCAACGTGTCGATGGACACGCTCGACAAGGACAAGTTCCGCGCCATCACCCGCTGGGGCGATCTCGACAAGGTGCTGGCCGGCATCGACGCGGCCCAGGCCGCCGGTCTCAAGGTCAAGATCAACGCCGTCGCGCTGAAGAATCTGAACGAGGACGAGATTCCGTCCTTGATGGAATGGTGCCACGGCCGCGACATGGCGCTGACGCTGATCGAGGTGATGCCGATGGGCGATATCGGCGAAGGCCGCATCGACCAGTACGTGCCGCTGTCGCTGCTGCGCGCGCGTCTCGCCAGCAAATTCACGCTCACTGATCTGCCGGACAATACCGGCGGCCCGGCGCGCTACGTCCGCGTTGCCGAGACCGGCGGCAAGCTCGGCTTCATCACGCCGATGACGCATAATTTCTGCGAATCCTGCAACCGTGTCCGCATCACCTGCACCGGCACGATCCACACCTGCCTCGGCCACGAGGACGCCTCCGACCTGCGCAAGCCACTGCGCGCGTCCGAGACCAACGACCTGCTCAGCGAAACCATCGACCGCGCC
>JAQGJY010000354.1 GCA_028290325.1 Tardiphaga sp. | reverse complement strand
GTGCGAGACCGGCGATTATCTGGCGTTGGCACGCGAGTTGCCGGAGCCGAAATCCGGCGACCTGCTCGCTGTCATGACCGCTGGCGCTTATGGCGCGGTGCAGGCCGGCACCTACAACACCCGCGCGCTGGTGCCGGAAGTGCTGGTCAATGGCGATCAATATGCGGTGGTGCGGCCCCGTATCGAGGTCGCGGAATTGATTGCAATGGACCGCATCGCGCCGTGGCTGTGAGGAAACGGTCATTTCCGGCGCGCCCGGCGAGAGCCGCAAGCGACCCGCGAGGGCGGGCGCGCTGAACCCACTGTGGTTCCGGTTCGCATTCGGCACGAGCCGACCGCGCCCTGATTGACCAGCTATCTCACGCATTCGTGACGCCGCACACGCCGATATGGCGCGCGGGATGCATCGCCGCGGCATGTGCCACAGCGCCGCCGTCATGTTAGGCTGCTGTCCGGCAACCCGGAGAGTTTGTTGACCGCGAACACGCCCGATCCGTCTGAACCCGCCGTCGGCCCTGAGCCGACCTCGCAGCTGCATCTGTCGCAGGCGCTGCAACGCGCGCGGATCGCGATCGCATGGGAGCGGTTGTGGCCGCATCTGGCTCGGGTGCTGTGCGTCGTCGGACTGTTCCTGGTCGCCTCGTGGGCCGGATTGTGGCTGGTGCTGCCGTCGATTGGCCGCGCCATCGGGCTCGGATTTTTCGCGCTGTTGGCGCTGGCCGCTCTCATTCCGCTTTACAAATTCCGCTGGCCCGGCCGCGACGCGGCCTTGCGCCGGCTCGATCGCGGCGCGGGCATAAGGCATCGCCCGGCAACGGCGCTGACCGATACGGTTCTGACCAAAGACCCGGTGTCGCTGGCGCTGTGGCAGGCGCAGCGCGAGCGCACCTTGTTGCAGATCAAGCGCTTCAAAGCCGGGCTGCCGTCGCCGCGCTTGGCGCTGCACGATCGCTTCGCCATTCGTGGGCTGGTGATGGTGCTCGTCGTCGCGACTTTCTTCGCGGCCGGCGCCGAGCGGGCCGCGCGCGTCGCTGCCGCCTTCCAGTGGAATGGCGCGCTCGCCGCGACACCTGTCCGGCTCGACGCCTGGATCACGCCGCCGCTTTACACCGGCAAACCGCCGGTCATTTTGACTGCCGCGCGCGATGCCGCGACGACGAACGCGCCGCTGGCGGTGCCGGCCGGCAGTACGCTCACGGTTCGCACCTCGAGCACGTCGCTGGACGTTGCGCTGACCGGTGGCATCGCCGAGGCGCCCGCGACGTCCGAAGCGCCGAAGGGCACCAGCGAGAAGCACTTCACGATCTCAGGCAATGGCACCGCGCAGGTGCGCGCGCCTTCCAGCCAGCCGCTGTGGACGCTGAATGCAATACCGGATCGCGCGCCGACGATTGCGCTCGCGAAAGACCCGGAGCGGCAGGCGCGCGGCTCGCTGCAACTGGCCTACAAACTCGAAGACGATTACGGCGTGACCGAAGCCCATGCGCGTTTCGAAGCGCGCCAGTCCGATGCCAAGGACGCCGCGCCGAAGCCACTGTTCAAGGCGCCCGAATTTCAACTGACGCTGCCGAATGCCCGAACCCGCGCCGGCGTCGGCCAGACCGTGAAAGATCTCAGCGAAGATCCTTATGCGGGTGCTGACGTGACGCTGACGCTGACGGCGAAAGACGAAGCCGGCAACGAAGGCAAGAGCGACCTCGTCAACACCCGGTTGCCCGAGCGTCTGTTCACCAAATCGCTGCCGCGCGCGCTGATCGAGCAACGTCGCAATCTGGCCCTCGACGCCAACCAGGCCGGGCAGGTCCGCACAGCATTGAATGCGTTGCTGATCGCGCCGGAAATTTTCACGCCGGAATCCGGTCAATATCTCGGCCTCAGCAGCATCGCGCGGCAACTCGCATCGGCCCGCACCGACGATGCGCTTCGCGAGGTCGTCGCCAACCTGTGGGCGCTCGCAGTGACGATCGAGGATGGCAACATCACCGATGTGGACAAGGCATTGCGTGCCGCGCAAGACGCCTTGAAGGAAGCTCTGGAGCGCGGCGCCAGCGACGAAGAGATCAAGCAGCTCACGGATAATCTGCGCGCGGCGCTCGACAATTTCTTGAAGCAGCTCGCCGAGCAGATGAAGAACAATCCGCAACAGCTGGCGCGACCGCTCGATCCAAACACGAAGACGATGCGGCAGCAGGATCTCAACAACATGATTCAGCGCATGGAGCGGCTGTCACGCTCCGGCGACAAGGACGCCGCCAAGCAATTGCTCGAACAGATGCAGCGCATGCTGGAAAATCTGCAAATGGCGCAGCCTCAGCAGGGCGGCGACGGCGATGCCCAGCAGGCACTGAACGAGCTCGGCGACATGATCCGCAAGCAGCAACAACTGCGCGACAAAACGTTTCAGCAAGGACAGGACCAGCGTCGCGAACGCGGCCGCAACAAGCCGCAGCCCGGCGATAAAACTATGGGCGACCTGCAACAGGATCAGCAAACCCTGCGCGATCGCCTCAAACAGCTGCAAGATCAGCTCGCCAAGCGCGGTATGGGTCAAAATCCGGGCAAGGGCCAGAAAGGCGAACGCGGTCAGCAGGGCCAGCAAGGCGAACAAGGGCAAGGCGGACAAGGCGAGGACGGCGACGGCGAGAACGGTCTCGGCGATGCCGACAACGCGATGGGCGATGCCAGCGGCCGGCTCGGTGACGGCAACGCCGATGGCGCGGTGGATTCGCAGGGCAAGGCGCTCGATGCGTTGCGCAAGGGCGCGCAGAAGCTGGCGGAATCGATGCAGCCCGGAGAGGGCGAAGGCGAGGGCGATGGCCCGGGTGATCGTCCAGGACGGCAGCAGAGCGGCGGCAATCAAAGCGATCCGCTGGGGCGGCCATTGCGCGGCCGCGACGTCGGCGAGGATTTCTCGGTCAAGATTCCCGGCGAGATCGACGTCCAGCGCGTCCGGCGCATTCTCGAAGAGTTGCGGCGCCGTCTCGGCGATACGCAGCGTCCGCAGATCGAACTCGATTACATCGAGCGGCTGTTGAAGGATTATTGAGCGAGGCTTGGTGTGGCCGTAACGGCCGCACAATCACCGCGATCACCCTTCGCCGGGGTGATGCTAAATGTCTTGTCGCCAAGCCTGGGCCCCCGCGGCCAACGCGTCCGCCACAGCGGTGCGAATATCCGCCACAGAGAACGGTTTCGTGACCACGTCGTGCACGATCGCATTGAGGCCCGACGCGCGTTCGCGCTGATCAGCGAAGCCGGTCATCAACAAGATCGTCAGGGTCGGGAAATCCCGGGCCACCGCCAGCGCCAAGGCGATGCCATCCATCACCGGCATCTTGATGTCGGTCAGAAGCAGGTCGAAACGGCCGTCGTCAGTGCTGATCCGGTCGAGCGCTTCCGCGCCGTCCTCCACGGTCACGGTCTCGTGGCCATCGAGCGCCAAAGCGCGGGCAACCAGTGTCCGCATCGATTCTTCGTCATCAGCGATCAGGATCCGCGCCATCGTCAGGCCGTGCCCGCCGCGATATCGCGTTTGTTGAAAAACCGGATATCCAGGGTCTGGCCATCCGGTGGTGGCGCGGCGAGGCGCGACCGGAACCAGGCTTTGTCGCCGGGCTGAAGCGCGGCCTGTTCCAGCACGGCATTCCAGGCATAGATTTCGGTACCCTTGCCGTCGCGGACGACGAAGCGCAGTCGCGGCAGTTCGACCGCCGTCCTGGCTTGCGCGACAATGTTGCCTTCGATGACGAGAACGGTTTTGCCATCGACCGTTTCGTTGGACAGCTTGATGTCCTTGAACGCCAGGCCGCGCAAATTCACTTCGAAGCCGAGCAACTTGTAATAGGCCGCGGTTTGCGGAAGCAGCCGCACCATGTCGCCGCGCCAGAACACCAAAGCCGCGACCAAGGCGGCCATGGCGACGCAGCCGGTGGGCAGCGTGAATAGGCTGCTCAGCTTCGGCAGCCGCATCTTGTCCTGGGGACGGCGGCCGAAGCGGCTGGTTCGGCGGTTCTTCGGCTCATGCACGGGGGTTTCGTCCGCTTGCGCGTCGATGACATGACCGGTTTGCGCGGCGGCGACCCAAGCGGGCTCGGCGGGCATCTCGCTCGCGATGGAAGGGCTGTCGATGCGCGGCGGCTCGTCGTCGTCCTGCGCGGGATCGATGCCCCATGCGGCATCGTCCTCCGGGGGCGGCGGGGGTCGGCGGCCAAAAGCCATCGCCGGAACCAGTTCGCGGGCGGCGTCCTGTGTCGCCGAGTCGTCCGGCCGGGCCAGCCAGACTTCCTTACAACGAGCGCAGCGCACGGTGCGGCCTTCCGGCCCCAGCGTGCTGGAATCGACGGCGTAGGATGTCGCGCAATGCGGGCAGACGATGGGCATCGAATCAAACCATCCGGTTGTCTCTGCCGCAACGTTAATCCAGGTCCGTTAACGAATCGGAAACCATAACCGCCGCAGAACACTGATGTAGCAACGCAAGGGTTTTCCGAATATCCGCCAGCGGCGCCTACCGGAAACTTTTGGACTGAACCACACTCCAATCATAAATTTCGAGTGTCCTGTTGATTTGAAGTTCGCCAAAGATTGCCGCCGGGCAGGGTGGACGTCGAATTCGGGACACGCGCCGTCGAAAGGGCAAGTCGCCGCCGTGGTCCGCTTTGAAAATGTCGGTCTGCGCTACGGGCTCGGCCCGGAGATTTTGCGCGACCTCAGTTTCAAGATTCCGGCGGGCTCGTTCCAGTTTCTCACCGGCCCCTCGGGCGCGGGCAAAACCTCGCTGCTGCGGCTGCTGTTCCTGTCGCTGCGGCCGACGCGCGGATTGGTCAATCTGTTCGGGCAGGACGTGTCGCTGCTCGGCAAGGACGAGGTCGCCGACCTTCGGCAGAAAATCGGCATCGTGTTGCAGGATTTTCGCCTGCTCGATCACATGACCACCTATGAGAATGTCGCGCTGCCGTTTCGCGTGATGGGCAAGGACGAGGCGAGCTATCGCCGCGAGGTCATCGACCTGTTGAAATGGGTCGGGCTCGGCGACCGCATGGATGCCTTGCCGCCGATCCTCTCGGGTGGCGAGAAACAACGCGCCGCCATCGCCCGCGCGGTGATCGCGCGGCCACAATTGCTGCTGGCGGACGAGCCGACCGGCAACGTCGACCCGACGCTGGGGCGCCGGTTGCTGCGGCTGTTTTTGGAATTGAACAAGTCCGGAACCGCGATCATTATCGCGACGCACGACATGACGCTGATGGACCAGCTCGACGCGCGCCGCATGGTGCTACATCAGGGACGGCTGCATTTTTATGAATAAGCCCCGTTCAGACCGCGATGCATTGATGGACCTCGGGCATGATCGCCCGCAAGTGCGGGCGCAGGCGCGCAATGTCTCGCCGATCGTGCCGCGCGGGCAGGTCGCCGGCCGCGCGCTCGTCGCGGTGGTGGCGATCATGACGTTCCTCGCGTCGCTGACGACGGGCGCGGTGCTGCTGGTCAGCGCCTCGGCGAGCGAATGGCAATCCGACGTCGCCAGCGAGATCACCATCCAGATCCGCCCGGTCGCCGGCCGCGATCTCGACCGCGACAGCGCGGCAGCCACTGAGGCGGTGCGCGCGCAGCCCGGCATCATCGAGACGCGGATGTACACCAAACAGGAATCCGCCAGTCTGCTGGAGCCCTGGTTGGGCAGCGGCCTGTCGTTGGATGAACTGCCGGTGCCGCGCGTCGTCGTCGCGCGGATGCAGCCCGGCACGACGCTCGATCTCGCGCAGTTGCGGGCACGCGTGGTGCAGGCCGCGCCGACCGCGAGCGTCGACGACCATCGCGCCTGGATCGAGCGGATGCGGGCCATGACCGGCGCGACCGTGCTTGCCGGCATCGGCATTCTTGCGCTCGTCGTAATCGCCACCATTATTTCGGTGTCGTTCGCGACCAGGGGCGCGATGGCCGCCAACCGCCCCATCGTCGAGGTGTTGCATTTCGTCGGCGCGGGTGACCGCTACATCGCCAATCGCTTCCTGCGGCATTTTCTGCGGCTGGGATTGCAGGGCGGCCTGATCGGCGGCGGCATCGCGATGCTGGCGTTCGGGTTCTCGGAATCGATCGCGGGCTGGTTCGCCGGGACCGCGGTCGGCGACCAGTTCGTCGCGCTGCTCGGCACCTTCTCGCTGCGGCCGTCCGGCTATCTGGTGCTGGCGGCGCAGGCCGTGGCGATCGCGGCAATCACGGCGTGGGCGTCGCGGCGGACCTTGTTCAAGACCCTGAGCGATATCGATTAGGGGGTGGTCATGCCAGGTGATGGGTGAGAAGTTGCGTCATTCCGGGGCGTGAGCGGCGCCAGCCGCAAGCCAACCGGAATCCAGCAAGGTCATCAGTCTCCTGAATGACGAGATTCCGGGTTCTCGTCCGGCAAGCGCCGTCCGCGCCCCGGAATGACGGTGTTAGAGAAAAAGGACCATCGCGCCGCCCATGATCATGCCCGACCAGCCGATCGCGGAGCCATCCGCCGATGCACCGCCCGCGCGTTCGCGGCGTGGCTGGATCGCGGCTGCCATCGTCATGACGCTGGCTTTGTCGTTCGTCGGCGCGGGAATCGGCTTCATCGGATTCCTGTCGCAACTGCGCGCGACCGAGATAAAGCCGTCGAGCAATGCCGACGGCATCGTGGTGCTGACGGGCGGATCGTCGCGGGTGTCCGACGCGATGGAATTGCTGGCGTCGGGCTACGGCAAGCGGTTGCTGATTTCCGGCGTGCATCCGACCAACGGCACCACGGCGATCTCGCGGACGGTGCCGGACAGCGAAGGCCTGCTGACGTGTTGCGTCGATCTCGATCGTTCGGCCGTCAATACCCGCAGCAATGCCGCCGAGACGCGGCGCTGGGCGCAGGAGCGTGGCTTCCATTCCTTGATCGTGGTGACATCGAACTATCACATGCCGCGCGCGATCGTGGAGATGAGCCACGCTATGCCCGACGTGAAGCTCGTGCCGTTTTCGGTGATCGGCGAGAAATGGCGCGACGAGCCATGGTGGACATCGGGCGGGACATTGCGCCTGCTGCTGTCTGAATATGTGAAATACCTCGCCGCCGAAACGCGGGTGCGACTCGCCGCCCTCGGCCTCGATTTGCCGAATTTCGCCGAGCAGCCCGCCGCGATGCGGCGCACGGCCGCGAATTGATCGGATACCGAATGACGTCGATATTCCTGCGCTCGTTGCTGTTCAACGTGCTGTTCTATCTGGTGCTGGCATTCTGGTTCGTGCTGGCGATCCCGACCTTCGTGATGCCGATGGCGACGACGTTCTGGATCGCGCGGATGTGGGCGCGCAACAGCGAGTGGCTGATGCGGGTGGTCTGCAATATCCGCATCGAATATCGCGGGCTCGACAAGATTCCCGCCGGGCCGCTGATCGTCGCGTCGAAACATCAGTCGATGTGGGAGACCTTCACGCTGATGCGATTCTTCGAGGCGCCGCTCTATATCTACAAGCGCGAGCTGGCCAAGATTCCTCTGTTCGGCTGGTATCTGATCAAGACGCGGATGATCGGGATCGACCGCGATGCCGGCGCGCGCGCGCTGATCACGATGGCGAAGCGGGCGCGCGAGGAAGTGCTGCGCGGACGGCAGTTGATTATTTTTCCCGAGGGCACGCGGCGACCGGTCGGCGCGCCGCCGTCCTACAAAACCGGCATCGCGCAGATCTATACCGACAGCGGCGCGCCATGTCTGCCGGTGGCGCTGAACTCCGGTCTGTTCTGGCCGCGCCGATCGTTCATGCGCTATCCAGGCACGTTGGTGGTTGAATTTCTCGACGTGTTGCCGCCGGGCCTGAAGCGCCGCGAGTTCATCGCGCAGATCAGTGAGCGCATCGAGACGGTGACCGACCGGCTGGTCGCGACCGCCCGCGCCGAGCAGGCGCAATTGTTCGGCCGGGTGCCGAGCTTGGCGGATGTCGACGACGAGTAACTCAGGTCGGCATTGCCGGGCGCCGGCGGCGCGAGCTGCCCCGAACCCGGAATGACGCGACGAAGACTATTTCGTCCTGCCCGCGCGGCTGAGCAGAAAAACGCCCTGTTCGCCGAACATGTTCCAGAACCACCACGGCGCGTTGAGGCGCAGCGGGCGACCGTGCAGATCGAGCGCCACCGCGCGTTCCATCTTGACGTTGATCTCGTCGCAGAGCTGCACGAAATCCTTGATCGTACAAAAGTGAATGTTCGGCGTGTCGTACCAGGTCGCCGGCAGGTTTTCCGTGCGCGGCATGTGGCCGCCGACGAGCAGTTGCAGCCGCATCTTCCAGAACCCGAAATTCGGAAACGACACGATGGCGCGGCGGCCGATCCGCAACAGATTTTCGAGCACGACGCGCGGCTGTCGCGTCGCCTGCAAGGTCTGCGACAGGATCACGTAATCGAACGCATCGTCGGGATAATTGATGAGGTCGGTGTCGGCGTCGCCCTGCACCACCGCGAGGCCGCGCGCGACGCAGGCATTGACGCCCTCGCGCGACAGTTCGATGCCACGCCCGTCGATGCCGCGCGTTTCCAGCAGGCGCAGCAGATCGCCTTCGCCGCAACCGACATCGAGCACTTTCGAGCCGCGCGGGACCATGTCGGCGACCAGCAGATGATCGCCGCGATGCGTCTCGGGGGCCTGAGTCGTGGTCCGCGGCAGCGGCAAAACATGTTGGTCGGCCATCAGCGCGGCCCCGCGAGGCTGGTGCCGGCAAGCCCGCGCGCGATATTGGCGGAGGTCATGAAGCCGCGCGCGATGTCGATGAATTCGGGCACGTCAAGCAGGAACGCATCGTGGCCGCGGTCGGTCTCGATTTCCGCGAAGGAGACCCGCGCGCTCGACGCGTTGAGCGCGTGGACGATGGCGCGCGACTCGGAGGTCGGAAACAACCAATCCGATGTGAACGACACGACGCAGAAACGCGTCTTGATGTCGCGAAACGCTTCCGCGAGCACGCCGTTATGGTCGGCCGCGATGTCGAAATAATCCATCGCCCGCGTGAGATAGAGATAAGAGTTGGCGTCGAACCGCTCGACGAAGGACGAGCCCTGATAGCGCAGATAGCTCTCGACCTGGAAATCGGCGTCGAACGAGAAGGTCGGCAACTCGCGATCCTGCATCCGGCGGCCGAACTTGCGATGCAACGCGGCGTCGGAGAGATAGGTGATGTGCGCGGCCATGCGCGCGACGCCGAGGCCGCGATGCGGATGCGCGCCGTCCTCGTAATAGCGGCCGCCGCGCCAGTCCGGGTCGGCCATCACCGCCTGTCGTCCGAGTTCGTGGAACGCGATGTTCTGCGCCGAATGTTTCGGCGCGCAGGCGATCGCCAGCGCCGAGAAGACGCGCTGCGGATAGGCGACGGTCCATTGCAGCACCTGCATGCCGCCCATCGAGCCGCCGACGACGGCGAACAGCGTGTCGATGCCGAGCCGGTCGATCAACATCGCCTGCGCGCGGACCATGTCCGGGATCGTGACGATCGGAAAATCCAGCCCCCATATCTTGCCGGTGGCGGGGTTGGTCGAGGCCGGGCCGGTCGAACCCATGCAGCCGCCGATGACATTGGCGCAGATCACGTAATAGCGGTCGGTATCGATCGGCTTGCCGGGGCCGATCAGCGTCAGCCACCAGCCTTTCTTGCCGGTGACCGGATGGTCGTTGAAGGCGTGCTGGTCGCCGGTCAGCGCGTGGCAGATCAGGATCGCGTTGGATTTGTCGGCGTTGAGCGTGCCATAGGCCTGATAGGCAATCTGGAACGGCGCGAGATCGACGCCGCAATCCAGCCGTAGCGGCTGGTCCGGGCCGAACCGCATGACCTGAGAGGTCGGGTTGTCGGCCTCGTTGGCGCGCTCGCCGGGCTGCGGCGTGTCGGTTTTCAACACCTGGATCGTGACCATCTCAAACCCTGCCTCCTCGGAGGTCTTGCGGCCCTTTGGCCACAAAAAACCCGGCCTGAACATATAGGTCCGGCCGGGATCAGGTTCGCTCTGTCCCCGGCCTGTTTAGCGAGTTGTTTAACGTGGCTGCAAGCCGGCCGGCTCAAATGACCACGAAGTCAACCATAGACTAGGTATGGCGGTGGGTGGCGTCAAGGCGGGCGTTCCCCTGGTGACGCGGCAGACTTGCGCCGTATTGAGCCATGAGGGAGAACAGCGCTATCCCGCCGTCATTGCTGCGCTCGGGACAACCGGCCAAAGCCGGCTTGCCTCCGCTCGCAATGACGCCGAACTCCTCCTGTGCCGGATCAGCCCGCATGTCCATCAAGCCGCCCGCGCCGCCGTCGTTGCAAACCCTGCGCGACGAGATCGATGCCATCGACGCGCAGGTGCACAGCTTGCTGATGCAGCGCGGCGACATTATCGACCGGCTGATCTCGGTGAAGCAGACGCAGGAGGTCGGCTCGGCCTTCCGCCCGGCGCGCGAGGCCGACATGATGCGGCGGCTGGCGCAGCGCCATCGCGGCATCCTGCCGCTCGATACGGTCGAGAGCATCTGGCGCGTCATCATCGCCACGTTCACCTACGTGCAAGCGCCGTTCTCGGTGCATGCGGATCTGTCGCTGGGCGAGAGCGCGATGCGCGACTCGGCGCGGTTCCATTTCGGCTTCACGGTGCCTTACGTGGCGCATTTTTCCGCCGCCGCCGCCGTCGAGGCCGTTGCCAGATCGAAAGGCGACCTTGCTTTGGTGTCGGCGACGTCGAGCCGGACGCCGTGGTGGCTGGCGCTGGAACCCGAGGGCGTGCCGAAGATCATCGCCCGGCTGCCGTTCATCGAGCGTGCCGACCATCCGGCGGCATTGCCGGTCTTCGTGGTGTCGCGGGTCGCCGACAGCGCGATGGTGACGGAAGTCGAGATGTGGAGCGTCCGCGTCTCCGGCTGGAACGCCGAGATCGCGCGGGCTTTGTCGCCGCTGGCCGAGATCGTCGCGGTGCCGGATGGCGCGTTCGACGGCGCCGCGTTGTTGATTTCCACGACCGGCGACACCAGCCTCGACAAGATCACGTCCGCAGTGGTCGCGGCCGGGGCCTCGGTGCGCTCATCGGCCCTCGTCGGCAGCCATGCGACGCGCTATACGGTGCCAGTCGGCGGCGCAAACGGATCAGTTTCGGACTGACCGCACAGCAGTTGGCTTCACGTCTCCCATGGGGAGGGGGCGCGCTCACTGCTCGGTGCGACCGTTTCCGTTAAAATCACACTGCTCTCATTCGCCTGTCGTCCTCGGAGTTGACCATGTCCCGCCCTGTGCCGAAGCCCGGCATTCTCGATATCGCGCCCTACACGCCCGGCAAGAGCCCGGTTCCCGTGGCCGGCCGCAAGCTGTTCAAGCTCTCGGCCAACGAGACGCCGTTCGGCCCCTCGCCGCAGGCGATGGAAGTTTATCGCGCCGCCGCCGCGCATCTCGAAGACTATCCGGAGGGCACCTCGCGCGTGCTGCGCGAAGCCATCGGCAAATCGTTCGGGCTCGATCCGGATCGCATCGTCTGCGGGGCCGGCTCCGATGAGATCCTCAATCTGCTCGCCCATGTCTATCTCGGCCCCGGTGACGAGGCGATTTCGACGACGCACGGCTTTCTGGTCTACCCGATCGCGACGATGGCGAATGGCGCGACCAATGTCGTCGCCGCCGAGAAGGACCTCACGACCGACGTCGA
>JAQGJY010000333.1 GCA_028290325.1 Tardiphaga sp. | reverse complement strand
GCCTGCTTGGCCTCGAGGTCTTCGCCGGTTTCCTGATCGACCGCCTTCATCGACAGCCGCGTCTTGCCGCGATCGTCGAAGCCGAGCAGCTTGACCTTGACCTTGTCGCCTTCCTTGACGACGTCGGAGGTCTTCTGCACGCGCGCCGCGGCGAGCTGGCTGATGTGAACCAGACCGTCCTTCGCGCCGAAGAAGTTCACGAACGCGCCGAACTCCATCACCTTGACGACGGTGCCTTCGTAGATCGCGTTCAGCTCCGGATCGGAGGCGATCGACTTGATCCACTTGATCGCGGCCTTGATCGACTCACCGTCGGACGACGCCACCTTGACGGTGCCGTCATCCTCGATGTTGACCTTGGCGCCGGTCTTTTCGACGATCTCGCGGATCACCTTGCCGCCGGTGCCGATCACTTCACGGATCTTGTCGGTCGGGATCTTGAAGGTCTCGATGCGCGGCGCGTATTCGCCGAGTTCGGCGCGCGCGTTGGTGAGAGCCTTCGCCATCTCGCCGAGGATGTAGATGCGACCGTCCTTCGCCTGGCCGAGCGCGACCTTCATGATCTCCTCGGTGATCCCCGCGATCTTGATGTCCATCTGCAACGAGGTGATGCCCTGATCGGTACCGGCGACCTTAAAGTCCATGTCGCCGAGATGATCCTCGTCACCGAGAATGTCGGACAGAACCGCGAAACGCTCACCCTCGAGGATGAGACCCATCGCGATGCCCGCCGTCGGCCGCTTCAACGGCACGCCGGCATCCATCAACGCCAGCGATGCGCCGCAGACCGAAGCCATCGAGGACGAGCCGTTCGACTCGGTGATCTCCGAGACGACGCGCAGCGTGTACGGGAATTCATGGTGGCCCGGCAGCACCGGATGGAGCGCGCGCCAGGCGAGCTTGCCGTGGCCGATCTCGCGGCGCTTGGTGCCGCCCATGCGTCCGGTCTCGCCGACCGAGTAGGGAGGAAAGTTGTAGTGCAGCAGGAACGTCTCTTTGTACGTTCCCGACAGCGAGTCGATGTACTGCTCGTCCTCGCCGGTGCCGAGCGTGGTGACGACCAGCGCCTGGGTTTCACCGCGCGTGAACAAGGCCGAACCATGCGCGCGCGGCAGGATGCCGACCTCGGCAACGATGCTGCGGACGGTCGAGGCGTCGCGGCCATCGATACGCTTGCCGGTGTCGAGGATGTTCCAGCGCACGATCTTGGATTCGACTTCCTTGAACACGCCGGCGATGCGGAGCTTGTCGTATTTCGGCTCCGCGCCTTCGGGGAAGTAGGCGGCCATGACCTTGGCCTTCACCACGCCGACGGCGGCGTAGCGGTCCTGCTTGACCGGGATCGCGTAAGCGGCGCGCAACTCGCTCTCGATCATCGAGAGGATTTCCTTTTCGAGCGCGCTGTCGTCGACGGTCTTGACCTCGCGCGGCTCCTTCGCCGCCTTCTCGGCCAGTTCGATGATCGCCTTCACGACCGGCTGGAAGTGGCGATGACCGAACATCACGGCGCCGAGCATGATCTCTTCGTTCAGCTCCTTGGCTTCGGATTCGACCATCAGCACGGCATCGGTGGTGCCGGCGACGACGAGATCGAGCTGGGTATCGGCCATCTCGTCGAGCGTCGGGTTCAGCACGTAT
Source organism: Tardiphaga sp. (assembly GCA_028290325.1). GTDB lineage: Bacteria > Pseudomonadota > Alphaproteobacteria > Rhizobiales > Xanthobacteraceae > Tardiphaga. The sequence continues at coordinate 4,965 of JAQGJY010000333.1, read as the reverse complement.
TCGTCGTTGACGAAGCCGACGCGGGCGGCGCCGATCGGGCCCTGGAACGGCGCGCCGGAAATCGTCAGCGCGGCGGACGCCGCCACCAGCGCGAGAATATCCGGATCGTTCTCCATGTCATGCGACAGCACGGTGACGATGACCTGGGTCTCGTTGCGCCAGCCATCGACGAACAGCGGACGGATCGGACGATCGATCAAGCGGGAGACCAGCGTCTCCTTCTCGGTCGGCCGACCTTCGCGCTTGAAGTAGCCGCCGGGAATGCGGCCGGCCGCGTAGGTCTTCTCGATGTAATCGACGGTGAGCGGCAGGAAGTCGACGCCTTCGCGCGGCGACTTGGCGGCGACCACGGTGGCGAGCACCACGGTCTCGCCGTAGGTGGCGACGACGGCGCCATCGGCCTGACGCGCGACCTTGCCGGTTTCGAGCTTGAGCGGACGACCGCCCCAATCGATCTCGACGGTATGAATATTGAACATGCGATTAGTCTTTCATGGTTTCACGACAGGCGTGACAAGCCCGGCGCGCAAAGGCCATGGGCAAGACGGCGAGACGCTGCGTCGCGACACGTCGCGACAGCAGCGTCCGGCGATCCTGCCATGACCTGAGCGTGCGGAATGGCTTGCATCCTCTCGATGGATGCGGGCAGCGCACGATGGCGTGCCCACGCGACGGACCCTTGCCCGTCATCGTCCACCCACCGGATGCGGGCGGACTTCTTAGCTGGGCATGATCTGGGATCGTGCCCGTACGAAAAACGCGCGCAGGATTTGCGCGCGGTCTTTCTTAGCGGCGAATGTTGTGCTTTTCGAGCAGCGCCTTGTAACGCGCCTCGTCCTTGCGCTTGATATAATCAAGCAGCGAACGGCGCGTCGACACCAGCTTCAGAAGGCCACGACGGGAATGGTTGTCCTTGACGTGGGTCTTGAAGTGGCTCGTGAGATTCACAATGCGTTCCGACAGGATCGCGACCTGAACCTCGGGCGAGCCGGTGTCGCCGGCCTTGTTGGCATTCGTCTTGATGACTTCCGCTTTACGGTCTGCGGTAATCGACATCGTCAGTTGCTTTCGTTGCTGCGAGCCGGACTGGCAACCAGTCCGGTCAGGTTGAACACGCGCTTGGGGATGAGTTCGCCATTGCCAATCTCGGCGAGGGCCAGAAGCCGACCTGCCACCGTGACATAGACTGTGCCGCTGACACTGGGCGCATCCCGTCCGCGCAACAAAACGGCCTGGCCCCGGTGGAGCCTTGCCGCGTCCGCCCGTGTGACGGCCAGTGCCGGGATGTCGTCCAGCGCGGTCTCAACGGGCAGCATTGCGTCGGCGAGGTTTCCCTCACCGGACGCGGCTCTATCGCACAAAGCCTCCAACTGTTCCAGCGGAATCATGTCGGCTTCGCCGAACGGCCCGACCAGCGTGCGGCGCAACGCCGAGATATGGCCGTAACAGCCGAGCAGGCGGCCGATATCGCGGGCCAGCGCGCGGACGTAGGTTCCCTTGCCGCATTCGGCTTCGAATACCGAATGATCGCGATCCGGCTGATCCACCAGCGCCAGTTCATGGATCACCACCGGGCGCGGCACCAAAGGCACCACCTCGCCGTCGCGGGCCATGTCATAGGCCCGCTCGCCGGCGATCTTGATCGCGGAATATTGCGGCGGGGTCTGCTCGATATTGCCGGTGAATTGCGGCAGCAGCGCGCGGATCGCCTCGGCGGTCGGGCGCGCGGCGCTGGTCTGCGTCGCGCGGCCCTCGGTGTCGTCGGTATCGCGCTCCTCGCCCCAACACACCGTGAAGCGATAGCGCTTGCGGCCATCCATCACAAAGGGAACCGTTTTGGTGGCCTCACCCATCGCGATCGGCAGCCCGCCCGACGCCAGCGGGTCGAGCGTGCCGGCATGGCCGGCCCGCTTGGCCTTGAACAGCCGCTTGATGACGGCAACGGCGTGGGTCGAGGTCATGCCGATCGGCTTGTCGAGAATCACCCAGCCATGGACGTCGCGCTTGTCGCGCCGCATCTGCTGGCCGCCCTGTTTTGGCCTGCCGCCGCCGCGATGGTCGGGCTCGCCTGCCGCTTGAGGGGCGGGGCCGGCACCGGTAAATGGATCGCTGGGCTCAGATGGCAACACCTCCGGCCGACGCGGCGCGTCGCCCCCCTCAAAAGCGGTGCTGTCCGCGTCATCAGCGCGGCGTCGCGCGGAATCACCGTCGTGACAATTTTGTTCGGACTCCGGCACGGAGGCATCCAAAAGCGAATCAAAAACGCCGTTCGGCGCGGGCTTGGTCATCAGGACTTGTCCGAATCTGTTTCAGTATCGTGCTGGAGGTCGCGCTGGACCGCGGGTGTTCGCAATAATTTCTCGATCCGTTCCGCTTCGTCGAATCGCTCGTCGATGCGGAAGCGAAGGTCAGGTGCGAATTTCAGGTTAACGCTGCGCGCCACGGCGCTGCGGATGAAGGTCTTGTTGGTCGCCAAGGCCTTCAGCACGATCTCGGTATCGCGGCCGCCGAGCGGCATCACATAGACGGTGGCGAGCTTGAGGTCGGGCGCCATCCGCACTTCCGGCACGGTGATGATGTGGCCCTCGAGCGCGGGATCATGCACGCCGCCCTGCGACAGCAGATCGGCGACGGCGTGGCGCACGAGTTCACCGACGCGCAACTGACGCTGCGACGCGCCGCCGGTTTTCTTATTGTGGCTGGGCATGCTTGTTCTCGATTCATGTTCGATGGCACTGCGGAACGCGCGTTCAAGACCAACCGACCGCTGGTCGATTCGTCGCAGAACGAGCGAGTCCGGAATCCATAACCACGACAGGGAGTATGGATTCCGGGCCTGCGCGCCAGGCGGCTTTCGCCGTCAGGAGCGCATCCCGGAATGACGCGTTCGGCTCTCTGTAAGATTTGGACTTACAGCGAGCGCTGGATGGTCTCCACGCGATAACACTCGATCACGTCGCCGGCGCGCATGTCGCCGTAGCTTTCGAACGCCATGCCGCATTCCTGACCGGACGCGACATCCTTCACTTCGTCCTTGAAGCGCTTGAGCGTCGAGAGCTTGCCTTCGTGCACGACGACGTTGTCGCGGATCAGGCGCACATTCGCGCCGCGCTCCACGGTGCCGTCGGTAACGCGGCAGCCCGCGACCTTGCCGACCTTCGAGATGTTGAACACTTCGAGAATGAGCGCATTGCCGAGCATGGTTTCGCGCAACGTCGGCGCGAGCAGACCGGACATCGCTTTCTTCACGTCATCGACGAGATCGTAGATGATGTTGTAGTAGCGGATCTCGATGCCGTTCCGCTTCGCCAGCGCCGTCGCTTCCTTGTTGGCGCGCACGCTGAAGCCGAGAATCACCGCGTTGAAGCCTTCCGCCAGCGTCACGTCGGATTCCGAGATGCCGCCAACGCCCGCGTGCAGGATGCGCGCGGTGACTTCGTCGGTGCCGAGCTTGTCGAGCGAGCCGAGAATCGCCTCGAGCGAGCCCTGGACGTCGGACTTGATGACCAGCGGGAAGTCCTTGCGGCCCGTGGTCTTGAGCTGACTCATCATCTGTTCGAGCGAGCCGCGCATGCCGGATACCGACGCGGCGGACTTCTCGCGCTTCTGATGCGCGCGGTAGCTGGTGATTTCGCGGGCCCGCGCTTCGCTCTCGACGACGGCCATGCGGTCGCCGGCCTCCGGCGGACCGTTGAAGCCGAGCACTTCGACCGGCACCGAGGGGCCAGCGGATTGCAGCGTGTCGCCTTGATCGGAAATCAACGCGCGGACGCGGCCCATTTCCGAACCGGCGACGACGATGTCGCCGACCTCGAGCGTGCCGCGCTGAACCAGCACGGTCGCGACCGGACCACGGCCACGATCAAGCCTGGCTTCGATCACGGTGCCCTCGGCAATGCGATAGGGGTTGGTTTTGAGATCAAGAATCTCGGCCTGCAGCGCGATCATTTCGAGCAGCTTGTCGAGATTGGTCTTGTTCTTCGCCGACACTTCGACATCGACGACATCGCCGCCGAAGGATTCGACCTGCACATTGTGCTGGAGCAATTCGGTTCGGACCCGCTCTGCCTTCGCGTCGGGCTTGTCGATCTTGTTGATCGCCACGATGATCGGCACACCCGCCGCCTTGGCGTGGTTGATCGCCTCGATCGTCTGCGGCATCACGCCGTCATCGGCGGCGACGACCAGGACGACGATGTCCGTGACCTTGGCGCCACGCGCCCGCATCGCCGTGAACGCGGCGTGGCCCGGCGTGTCGATGAAGGTGATCTTCTTGCCGCTCTCCGGCGACGTCACCTGATAGGCCCCGATATGCTGGGTGATGCCGCCGGCTTCGCCGGACACCACATTGGCGTGACGCAATGCGTCGAGCAGCGAGGTCTTGCCGTGATCGACGTGGCCCATGACGGTGACGACCGGCGAACGGGTCTCGGTGTCGGACGCATCCTCGACGATGTCGAACAGACCCTCCTCAACGTCCGACGCGGCGACGCGCTTGACGGTGTGGCCCATTTCCTCGGCGACGAGTTGCGCCGTATCGGCGTCGATCACGTCGGTGATCTTCACCATCTGGCCCTGCTTCATCAGCAGCCGGATGACGTCGACGGCGCGTTCGGCCATGCGGTTGGCGAGTTCCTGGATCGTGATCGCTTCGGGAATCGTCACTTCGCGAATGAGCTTTTCCTTGGGCTCGTTCGACTGATGACCCTTGAGGCGCTGGGTGCGGCGGCGGAACGACGCGATCGACCGCTCGCGGACGTCGTCGGCCGACAGCGCCGTGACCAGCGTCAGGCGGCCGCGTTGCTTGGCGGGCGCCGGCTTGGCGGTCGGCTTCGGCGCGATGACCGGACGCGCGGCGCCACCGGGACCGCGACGGATCACGCGCGGTGCTTCATCCTCGTCGGTGCCGTCGGCGGCGACGCCGGGCGCGCGCGTCGGCGCGGCCGTCGCGGCACCCGGACGGGC
>JAQGJY010000285.1 GCA_028290325.1 Tardiphaga sp. | reverse complement strand
GGGCGCGGGCCACGGCGATTTTGTCCTCTTCGGACAATTCGTCCATGCCGAGAATGGCGATGATATCCTGCAACGACTTATAACGCTGCAACACCTGCTGGACCATACGCGCGGTCTGGTAATGCTCTTCGCCGACGATCAGCGGCGACAGCATGCGCGAGGTCGAGTCGAGCGGATCGACGGCGGGATAGATGCCCTTTTCGGAAATCGCGCGGTTCAGCACCGTCGTCGCGTCGAGATGCGCGAACGATGTCGCGGGCGCCGGATCGGTCAAATCGTCGGCCGGCACGTAGATCGCCTGCACCGAGGTGATCGAACCCTTGTGGGTCGTGGTGATGCGCTCTTGCAGGGCGCCCATGTCGGTGGCCAGCGTCGGCTGATAACCCACCGCCGACGGAATGCGGCCGAGCAGAGCGGACACTTCCGAACCCGCCTGGGTGAAGCGGAAGATGTTGTCGATGAAGAACAGCACGTCCTGGCCCTGATCGCGGAAATGTTCGGCGACCGTCAGGCCCGACAGAGCGACGCGCATGCGCGCGCCCGGCGGCTCGTTCATCTGGCCGAACACAAGGGCGCACTTCGATTTCACGGAAGGATCCGGATTATGCGGATCGGCGTTGACCTTGGACTCGATGAACTCGTGATAGAGATCGTTGCCCTCGCGGGTGCGCTCGCCGACGCCGGCGAACACCGAGTTGCCACCGTGGGCCTTGGCGACGTTGTTGATCAGTTCCTGAATGAGCACGGTCTTGCCGACGCCGGCGCCGCCGAACAATCCGATTTTTCCGCCCTTGGCGTAAGGCGCGAGCAGATCGACGACCTTGATGCCGGTGACGAGAATTTCAGCCTCGGTGGACTGCTCGGTGTACATCGGCGCTTCCTGATGGATCGCGCGCAGACCTTCCGAAGCGATCGGACCGCCTTCGTCGATCGGCTCGCCGATGACGTTCATGATGCGGCCGAGCGTGCCGACGCCGACCGGAACCATGATCGGATTGCCGGTATCGCTGACCGGCTGGCCGCGCACCAGACCTTCGGTGGTGTCCATCGCGATGGTCCGGACCGTCGATTCGCCGAGATGCTGGGCAACCTCGAGCACCAGGCGGTTGGTGCCGTTCATGGTCTCGATGGCGCTGAGAATGGCGGGCAGATGGCCTTCGAACTGCACGTCGACGACGGCGCCGATGACCTGGGTGATGCGGCCGGTCTGGGTGGCGGGGCTAGCCATGAGAAGTCTCTCCTTCAATCGGATTTAGTTGCGCGCGTGAACCCGAAAGCGGAGACCGGATTTCGGAAAAGATCATGCGCTCTTGATTAGATGACGGTCAGCTTGACGGGCATGTTGCCCTTCGTCGCCTTGGAATAGGGGCAGATGGTGTGGGCTTCCTCGACCAGCGCCGTCACCTTGTCCTTGTCGGCGCCAGGGATCGAGACCTTCAACTCGGCCGACAGCGAGAAGCCGCCGTCCTTCTGGTCGAGCGTCACCTCGCAAGTGATCTTCGCGGCCTGACCATCCAATTCGTGTTTCTTGGCCAGAACAAGAATGGCCTGACCGAAACACGCGGAGTAGCCGAGCGCGAACAATTGCTCGGGATTGTGGCCGTCGCCGGCGCCGCCGATCTCTTTCGGGGCGGCCATTGCCAGCGCCAGCGCGCCGTTGTCGAGCATCGCACGGCCGTTGCGGCCGCCTTTGGTTGTCGCCGAGGTCACATAAGCCATGATTGCTTGTCCTGCTCTCGCGTTGTCGTCAGATCGCTTCGGCGCCGGAGATGATTTCGATCAGCTCCTTCGTGATCATCGCCTGCCGCGTGCGGTTGTAGATCAGCGTCTGCTTGCGGATCATGTCGCCGGCGTTGCGCGTCGCGTTGTCCATCGCGCTCATCTGCGCGCCATAGAACGACGCATTGTTTTCAAGCAGCGCGCGGAAGATCTGCACCGCGAGGTTGCGCGGCAGCAGGGTGTCGAGAATTTCGTCCTCGGCGGGCTCGTAGTCGTAAGCGGGCGTCGGCGAATTCGCGGCGGCCTTTGGTGCCTCGACGACCAGCGGGATGATCTGCTGCGCGGTTGGAACCTGCGCGATCACCGACTTGAAGCGCGAGTAGAACAGCGAGCAGATATCGAATTCACCGGCATGAAAGCGCGCGATGACTTTCTTGGCGATATCGTCGGCGTTGACGAAACCGAGCTGGCGCACCGAGCGCAACTCGACGTGCTCGATGATCTGCTTGTCGAAGGTCCGGCGCAGCTGCTCGTAGCCTTTGCGGCCGACGCAGAAAAACTTGACCTGTTTGCCCTGGTTCATCAGCGCCAAGGCGCGCTCGCGAGCCAGACGCACGATCGAGGAGTTGAACGCGCCGGAGAGGCCGCGCTCGCCGGTGCAGACCAGAAACAGGTGGACCTTGTCGTTGCCGGTGCCGGCCATCAGCACGGGGCTCACGCCGCCTGTCATCGCGCCGGCGATGTTGGCGATCACGGCATCCATGCGCTCGGCGTAGGGCCGCGCGGCTTCGGCAGCCAGCTGCGCGCGGCGCAGTTTGGAGGCCGCGACCATCTGCATGGCCTTGGTGATCTTCTGCGTCGCCTTGGTCGAGGCGATGCGGACGCGCATGTCTTTAAGAGAAGCCATTCTCAGTCCCCGACGATCGGATGCTCATCCAATCGCAAACCTCTCGTTCGTCATGCCCGGCCTTGTGCCGGGCATCCACGTCTTGCTGCAATCACTCACGTCGGAAAGACGTGGATGGCCGGACCATCAAGCACGAGACGCGCTTGGTGCCGGCCGGACGGCCTTAAGCCGCGAAGCTCTTCGCGTAACCCTCGACCACCGACTTCAGCTTCGCGGCCGTATCGTCGGAGAGGTCGCGGCTTTCGCGGATGGTGTCGAGAATGTCGGAATTCTTGCCGCGCAACAGCGACAGAAGCCCGTCCTCGAACGCGCGCACCTTGGACACCGGCAGGGTGTCGAGATAGCCGTTCACGCCGGCGTAAATCACGACGACCTGCTCTTCCATCTTCAGCGGCGAGAATTGCGGCTGCTTGAGGAGTTCGGTCAGGCGCGAGCCACGGTTGAGCAAACGCTGCGTCGAGGCGTCGAGATCCGAGCCGAACTGCGCGAACGCCGCCATTTCGCGGTACTGCGCCAGCTCGCCCTTGATCTTGCCGGCGACCTTCTTCATCGCTTTGGTCTGCGCGGCGGAACCGACGCGCGACACCGAGAGACCGACGTTCACCGCCGGGCGGATGCCCTGGAAGAACAGATCGGTTTCGAGGAAGATCTGGCCGTCGGTGATCGAAATCACGTTGGTCGGAATGTAGGCCGACACGTCGTTGGCCTGGGTTTCGATGACCGGCAGCGCCGTCAGCGAACCATTGCCCTGTTCGTCGTTCAGCTTCGCCGCGCGCTCCAGCAGACGGGAGTGCAGATAGAACACGTCGCCCGGATAGGCTTCGCGGCCCGGCGGACGGCGCAGCAACAGCGACATCTGGCGGTAGGCGACGGCCTGCTTGGACAGATCGTCATAGATGATGACCGCGTGCATGCCGTTGTCGCGGAAGTATTCGCCCATCGTGCAGCCGGTGAACGGCGCGATGTATTGCATCGGCGCCGGGTCCGACGCCGTGGCGGCGACGATGATGGAATATTCCAGCGCGCCCTGCTCCTCGAGCACCTTCACGAACTGCGCGACGGTGGAACGCTTCTGGCCGATCGCGACATAGACGCAATACAGACGCTTGCCTTCGTCCGGCTGCGCGTTCAGCGACTTCTGGTTCAGAATGGTGTCGAGCGCGATCGCGGTCTTGCCGGTCTGACGATCGCCGATGATCAGCTCGCGCTGGCCACGGCCGACCGGGATCAGCGCGTCGATCGCCTTGAGGCCGGTCGCCATCGGCTCGTTGACCGATTTGCGCGGAATGATGCCGGGCGCCTTGACGTCGACGCGCATCCGCTTGTCGAACTGGATCGGACCCTTGCCGTCGATCGGATTGCCGAGCGCGTCAACGACGCGGCCGAGCAGACCCTTGCCGACAGGCGTGTCGACGATGGCGCGGGTGCGCTTGACCGTCTGGCCTTCTTTAATCTCGCGGTCGGCCCCGAAGATCACGACGCCGACATTGTCGGTTTCGAGATTCAGCGCCATGCCGCGGGTGCCGTTTTCGAATTCGACCATCTCGCCGGCCTGGACGTTGTCCAGGCCGTAGACGCGAGCGATACCGTCACCGACCGACAACACCTGTCCGACTTCGGTGACTTCAGCCTCTTGGCCGAAATTCTTGATCTGGTCCTTGAGGATCGCGGAAATTTCCGCGGCGCGGATGTCCATCAGCCTGCCTCTTTCATCGCGTGCTTGATCGAGTTGAGTTTGGTGCGAAGTGAGCTGTCCACCATGCGGCTGCCGAGCTTGACGACAAGCCCGCCAATGATGGACGGATCGATCTTCACGTTGAGCGCAACGTCCTTGCCCGACACTGATTTCAGCGCGGACTTGAGGGCGTCGAGATTCTTGTCGCTGAGCGCTTCGGCGACGGTGACGTCGGCCGTGGCCTCACCCTTGAACGTCGCGACCAGCGCGCCGTAAGCGCGGATCACGTCGGTCACGGCAAACAGCCGGCGGTTGGCGGTGAGGACTTTAAGAAATTTCGCGGTGATGCCGGAGATGTCCGACTTGTCGAGGACGGCGGTAAGCGCCTTGCCCTGCACATCGGTCGAGAACACCGGACTGCGAACGAGACGCGTGAGGTCGGGACTGTCGGCCAGCATCGCAGCGAAGCGATTCAGATCGGCCTTCACGACATCGACGGATTTTTCGTCGCGCGCGAGTTCGAACAAGGCCGTTGCATAACGGCCGGACACTCCGGAAACCGACGGATCTTCTGCTGCCACTACTTCGCTCTTCAAGCTGTCAAATCCGCAAGGAGGAAACCGTCGCTCTGGCGACGCAAGCCCTTGGAATTCAAGCGGGACTTCGATTTCGAACCGCGCCGGTCAAATCCAGCCCGTCAAAATCGCGGCTTTGCTAACATGGCGCGCGCGCAGGTGCAACATGACGCGGCAGCTGGCGCGCTCTGTCGCAG
>JAQGJY010000277.1 GCA_028290325.1 Tardiphaga sp. | reverse complement strand
GCCGGATTGGGCGCTCCCGGTGCCGAAACTGCGTGAGGATTCGCCACCCGGCATGCGCCGGTTCGGATTCGATCTCGACGGCCTGCCGTCGGGCGCCAAGCCAGATGGCGCCGCGTTGAAGTTCACCTTGACCGGCGGCGACCGCGCATACGAGTTCAACGTCAACCTGAATTAAGGTTCCGCCGGTCCGGCCACCGAATCTTAAGCAATCGTTGCCACCATGCCGCTCGCCGCAGCGCCTCCGCGGCGAAGGATGTTTGCAGTGACCGCGATGGAAGCGCCCGAAGCGCCGCTTGCCCCTAGCCGACTGACGCGGCTTAAGGCCATGTTCAGCGGCACCCACGAGACGTCGGCGACCAATCGCGCCGCGATTACCGTCTTCGCGATCCGGATCTTCAGCGCGGGCCTCGCTTATGTCTCGCAGATCCTGCTGGCGCGATGGATGGGAACTTCGGACTACGGCGTCTATGTCTATGTCTGGACCTGGGTGTTGATGCTCGGCTGCGTGCTCGATTTCGGCATGTCGCCGACCTCGCAAAAGCTGATCCCGCTTTATCGGGCGACCGGCGAGATGGATCTGCTGCGCGGCTATCAATTCGGCGCGCGCTGGTTGGCCTTCGGCGCTTGCAGCGCGATCTGCCTCGCCCTCGCAGGCGCGATCCATCTTTTGTCGGCGCATCTCAACCCCGCCATGATCGTGCCGATGTATCTCGGCCTGCTGACGCTGCCGGCTTTTGTCGCCGCCAACATTCAGGACGGAATCGCGCGCGCCTACGACTGGATGAAGCTGGCGCTGGTGCCGGCTTTCGTCATCCGGCAGGTGCTGATTATCGGCTTCGCCGCCGCTATCGCGATTTTCGGGTTTGGCGTCGATGCCACCGGCGCGATGGCGCTGAGCGCGGCGGCGGTCTGGATTGCGATGATCTGCCAGTTACTGCCACTGAACCGGCGGCTGTCGCAAACGATCCCGACGGGGCCGAGGCGGATCAACGCGCGCGGCTGGCTGGCGACGTCGATCCCGATGGTGCTGGTCGAGGGGTTCTATCTGCTGCTGAGCTACACCGACATTCTGCTGCTGCAACAGTTTCGGCCCTCGGACGAGGTCGGCGTCTATTACGCCGTCGTCAAGACGCTGATCCTGGTGTCGTTCATTCACTACGCGATCGCGGCCTCGTCGGCGCATCGCTTCAGCGAATTGCACGCGGCCGGCGACAAGCAACGCCTCTCGGCCTATCTGTCGCACGCGATCCGCCTGACGTTCTGGCCGTCGCTCGCCGCGACCGCGCTATTGCTCGCGTTCGGCAAGCCGATGCTGTGGTTGTTCGGGCCGCAATTCGTCGAAGGCTACGGCATGATGTATGTGCTGGCGATCGGCCTGGTGGTGCGCTCCATGGTCGGGCCGATCGAACGATTCCTCAACATGGCCGGCAAACAGAACCTCTGCGCGATGGCTTACGCGATGGCCTTCGTCGTCAATGCCGGGCTTTGTCTGGTGCTGATTCCGCGCTTCGGCGGCTACGGCGCCGCCGCGTCGCTGTCGATCGCGCTGGTGTTTCTCACGATCGTCCTGTTCGTCATCACGACGAAACATTTCGGCTTCCGCGTGTCGCCGTTTGGACGGCGAATGAAACCATCGATCTAACGACACGCACCGAGCGACCTCCCCGTGTGGGAGAGTCACAGCCTGGAGAAGCGAAGGCTTCGCGTTGTGGCCGCGCGCCGCCGCCGTCGCGAAGCCGCGCCAAAGCTTCGATTGGACTAAGCCGCCGTCCAGCCGCCATCCATCGACATATTCGCGCCGGTGATCTGGCTGGCGTCGTCGCCGCACAGAAACAGCGCCAGCGCCGCGACCTGCTCCGACGTGACGAACTCTTTGGTCGGTTGGGCGTCGAGCAACACGTCATTGATGACCTGTTCCTTGGTCAGGCCGCGCGCCTTCATCGTGTCGGGAATCTGCTTCTCGACCAGGGGCGTCCAGACATAACCGGGCGAGATGCAGTTGCAGGTGATCTTGTGGGTCGCGACTTCGAGCGCCACGGTCTTGGTCAGACCCGCGATGCCGTGCTTGGCGGCGACGTAGGCCGACTTGAACGGCGACGCCACCAATGAGTGCGCGGACGCGGTGTTGATGATCCGGCCCCATCCGGCTTTCTTCATCAGCGGCACGGCGGCGCGGATGCCGTGAAACGCCGACGACAGGTTGATCGCGATGATCGCGTCCCACTTCTCAATCGGAAAATCCTCGATCGGCGCGACGAACTGGATGCCCGCATTGTTGATGAGAATATCGACTGAGCCGAACGAGCTTTCAGCAAGCTCGATCATGCCCGCGATTTCGGCAGGCCTGGTCATGTCGGCGGGCGAATAGACGCACTTCACCTTGAAGTCGCTTTCGATCTTGGCGCGCTCGGTCTCGATCGCGGTCGCATCGCCCATGCCGTTGATAACGATGTTGGCGCCAGCACCTGCCAGCGTCCGCGCATATGCGAGCCCGATGCCGCTCGTCGATCCGGTTACGACGGCGGTCTTGCCTGTCAACGTCACCATGGTTCTGCTCCTGTTGATTTAAGTCGAACGCCCGCACGTCACGGGCGTTTTTTGGGTGCCTCGTCGTCGCTGGCCAGCACATACTCGACCATCGGCTCGCCGTCCGGCGACGGCAGCAACCATTCCGGATGGCGCATCGCGCGATCGATATCATGCTGTCCGGCGCTACGATGTTCGGCGATCGCAAGCGGCGAGAAATTATAGTCGCGCGACGCCACTTCGGGGACCGCGCTCTGATAGATCAGATGGATCACCGTCACGGTGCCGCTGCGGGCCATCACTGCACCACCGGCATCCAAGCCGGCGTTATAGAGGTTGCGATCTTTCCGGGCATTCACCGCGCTGCGGCTGGCGAAGCGGATGTCCTTTTCGCGCTCGGAGATTTCGGCGACCGAGGTTGGGAGCCGGCCCTTGGCGCTGAACAGATCGAGCTGGAAAATCAGCAGGCTCTCGTCGCCCTTCATCCGCAGAACATGTTCGAGCGGTGTGTTCGACGTCAGACCGCCGTCCCAATAATAGGATTTGCCGATCTTGATCGCCGGAAATCCCGGCGGCAGCGCGGCCGACGCCATGATGTGCTCGGGTCCGATAATATCCGGCGTGCCGTCGAAGCCGCGTTTGCTGTCGAAGTAGCGCTGGCTGCCGGTCTCGATATCGACCGCGCCGACGCTGAGCCGGATGCCGCTGTCGTGGTTGATGAGGTCAAAATCAACCATCTCCGTCAGGGTCTCGCGGAGCGGTTCGGTATCATAGATGCTGAGCGTGGTCGGTTCGCCCGCCCGCTGAAATATCGACGGCGGCACCCGCGGCTTGAAGAAGCCGGGCACGCCCGCCGCCATGATGATGCTGGCATTCAGCTCGTTGAGGGCCGCATTGGCGGCATTGCCGGTATCCCACGGGATCGACGGCCACGCCATTTGCGACGAGGCGCGGGTCCAGAAGTCATCCAGCCGCTGATGCCGTTTTTCGGGTGGATTGCCCGCGATCAAGGCCGCGTTGATGGCGCCGATCGAAATGCCGGCGACCCAATCGGGCTCGAAGTTGCGCGCGCAAAGCCCCTCGAACGCACCGACCTGATAGGCGCCGAGCGCGCCGCCGCCTTGCAGCACCAAAGCGCGCTTGCCTGTCGTCTCATGAGAGTCGGCCATCGTCGAATACCGCAACGCACAAAAATCCAAGGTGGCGGCAGAAGCCGCCGTCGTCAATCATCAATCCCCGTCTTTTTGCGATGCTCAGCGAGCCGTGATGACGAGTTTGCCCATGTGGCCGGCAGCGGCCATTGCCGCATAGGCATCGCTGATGTCGGTCCGCGCGAATGTCGCGCTGACCAGTGGCCGGATGCGATGGGTCTCGATCGCCCGGTTCATCGCCGCGAACATGGCGTGCGATCCAACTGAAATGCCGGATATCGTGACGTTGGCGCTGAAAATTGACGTGACATCGATTTCCTGCTGCCGCCCGGACAGGATTCCGATCACGGCGATCGCGCCACCGACGCGAACCGCGCGCAGGCTCTGCTGCAACGTATCGGCACCGCCGACTTCGACGACCAGATCGACGCCGCGCCCGTCGGTCAGCTTGCGCGCCTCGGTGGCCCATTTCGGCGTGCTGCGATAGTTGATGGTCTCGTCCGCGCCGATCGCGCGCGCTTTGGCGAGCTTTTCATCGGACGATGACGTGATGATGGTTCGCAGACCGGCGGCCTTGGCGAACTGCAGCGCGAAAATCGAAACCCCGCCGGTGCCTTGCAGCAGCACCGTCGCGCCTGGCCGCAAGCGCGCGACCTCATTGACCGCGCGCCATGCGGTGACGCCGGCACAGGTCAACGTCGCCGCCTCCTCGTCGGTCAGGAAGGCCGGCGGCGCGATCAAGGCGCGTTCCGGCAACACGAAGAATTCCTGCCCGATGCCTTCGAAGCCGGGCATGCCCAGCACAATGCCGCGGCTGAGATGATCGACGTCGCCCGCGGTCCAGTTCGGAAAGAACGTCGAGCAGACCCGGTCGCCGATTTTCCACGTCGTGACGCCATCGCCGACGGCTTCGACCACGCCGCAACCATCGGATAACGGCGTGAAAGGCGCATCAAGAGGTCGACCCGCGCCGCGTCGGCCAAGTTCCAGATCGCGGTAGTTCAGCGACGCCGCCGTGAGCCGCACCACCACGTCACCGGGCTTTGGCGCCGGGCGTTCGCGTTCGACGATCGCAACGCGCGGTGGATCGCCTAACTCCTTGATGCTCCAGGCCCACATCGCGATCACTCCCTTTTTTGCTGTTGCACCGCCTTCGCATCACCTTCGCGAGGCGTCAATCGCCCGACGCGATGAACCCAAACGCATTTCAGCCGTTGTTTTGCCGTCCATGCGGCCGGCGTCGCCGACGATGACGCTGCGCCGCTAGCCCGACCGCAACAAAAGAGATCCAATGCCTGCTGCTCTAAAATCCAAGAAAAAATCCGATCTCAAGGCCAGTCGTCATCGCGTGCAGGAAGGCAAACCGTTTCCGCTTGGCGCGACATGGGATGGCCTCGGCGTCAACTTCGCCCTGTTCTCGGCCCATGCCGAGAAGGTCGAGCTGTGCCTGTTCGACCTCGACGGCCAGATCGAGCTCGAGCGGATCGAGCTGCCCGAATATACCGACGAAGTCTGGCACGGTTATCTGCCCGATGCGCGACCGGGCCAAGTCTATGGCTATCGCGTTTATGGCCCCTATCAGCCGAAGCAGGGCCATCGCTTCAATCATCACAAGCTGCTGCTCGACCCCTATGCCAAGCAGATCGTCGGCAATCTGACCTGGAACGACGCGCTGTTTGGCTACACGATCGGCCACAAGGACGCCGACCTGTCGTTCGACAAGCGCAACAGCGCGGCGTTCATGCCGAAATGCCGGGTGATCGATCCCGCTTTCACTTGGGGCCAGCACAAGAAGCCGGACACTCCGTGGGAACGGACAATTTTCTACGAGGCCCATGTGCGTGGCTTCACGATGAAGCACCCGGCGGTCGCGCACGGTCTTCGCGGCACGTTCGCGGGCCTGATGAATCACGGCGTCATCGATTACATCAAGGATCTCGGTATCACCGCGATCGAGTTGCTGCCCGTGCATGCCTATGTCGATGACAGCTATCTCGTCGAAAAAGGACGGCGCAACTACTGGGGCTACAACACGATCGGCTTCTTCGCGCCGATGCCGCGTTATCTCTCCAGCCCCTTCGTCAACGAGTTCAAGGAAATGGTGGCGCAATTCCACCGCGCCGGCATCGAGGTCATTCTCGACGTCGTTTACAATCACACCGCCGAAGGCAATGAGCTTGGCCCGACCCTGTCGTTCAAGGGAATCGACAACGCGTCGTACTATCGGATGCCGGCGGACAAGCGCTATTACATCAACGATACCGGCACCGGAAACACGGTCAATCTCAGCCATCCGCGCGTGTTGCAGATGGTGGCGGATTCGCTGCGTTACTGGGCGCAGGACATGCGCGTCGATGGTTTCCGTTTCGATCTCGCAACCATTCTGGCGCGCGAGCCCTATGGTTTCGACGAAGGCGGCGGCTTTCTCGACGCCTGCCGGCAGGACCCGGTGCTCAGTCAGGTCAAGCTGATCGCCGAGCCATGGGATTGCGGCCCCGGCGGCTATCAGGTCGGCCATTTCTCGCCGGGCTGGGCGGAATGGAACGACAAATTCCGCGATACCGCGCGCGCCTTCTGGAAAGGCGACGACGGCAAGCTCGCGGATTTCGCCACGCGCCTGTCCGCGTCACCCGACCTGTTCAACAAACGTGGCCGCAAGCCATGGTCGACGGTCAACTTCGTCACCGCGCATGACGGCTTCACGCTGCACGATCTCGTCTCCTACAACGAAAAACACAATAGCGATAACGGCGAGAACAATCAGGACGGCCACTCGCACAACCTGTCCTGGAATCACGGCGTCGAGGGCCCCACCGACGACGAAGCGATCAAGCAGTTGCGGCTGCGACAGATGAAGAACCTGATGGCCTCGACGTTGTTCGCCCGCGGCACGCCGATGATCCTCGCGGGTGACGAGATCGCGCGGACTCAGAGAGGCAACAACAACGCCTACGGCCAGGACAACGAGATCAGCTGGCTCGACTGGGACAATATCGACGACGATGGCTGGAATATGCGCGACTTCACGCGCCGCCTGATCGACATCCGCCAGAAGCAGCCGCTCTTCCATCGCGGCCGCTTCCTGACCGGACAGGCCAACGAGGACGGCATCAAGGACGTCGCGTGGTTCGATCCCGGAGGCAACGAGATGTCGATCGAACAGTGGCACGACGCCAATGCGCGCAGCGTGCAAATGCTGCTCGACGGCCGCGCGCAAGCCACCGGCGTTCGCCGCCGGAGCTCGGACCTGACGCTGTTATTGATGATCAACGCGCATTACGAGTCGATCCGCTTTTCCTTCCCGCAGAACGAAAAAGGCCGCGTCTGGAAACTGTTGATCGAGACGCATGATACCGGGCGGCAATTGCCCTATCTCGAATTCGGCGATCACTACGACATCGAGGGCCGGTCGATGGCGCTATGGGAAATCCGGCTGTTGACCTGATCCAACGGCAACCACGCCGCTCAATCGAGCGGCTGGTCGTCGTCGGTCGAGGGCGCCTGTTCGATGGAGCAAAAGTCACCGCCACCCCATTCCTCTTCCGGAGGCGGATGCTTTTCCTCGGCGGCTTCCTGCTTTTTCTGGGTCGGCGACTTGTCGCCGTCTTCGATGATGTGCGCGGTCATTTCTGGCTCCCGCCCATCAACGCGGTATCCACGATCCAGTTGCCTGCCGGGGTCGATTGCGACAGACGCGCGGCGCGAAC
>JAQGJY010000275.1 GCA_028290325.1 Tardiphaga sp. | reverse complement strand
GTTCGCCGATCCTTTATCAAACTTCAAGGACGCGAGGATTGAAGCACTCCGCCGCGAACCTTGCCGCAACCTGTGTGTTCATGATATGTTCTCGTATTGTCATGCGACAACAGCCAAGGGTTTTTCATGAATGTGCAACGTAAGCTGGAAATCTTGGCCGATGCCGCGAAATACGATGCGTCTTGCGCGTCCAGCGGCACCGAGAAACGGGATTCCCGCAACGGCAAGGGTGTCGGTTCCACCGACGCCGGCATGGGGATTTGTCATTCCTACGCGCCGGACGGCCGTTGCATCTCGCTTCTGAAAATCCTGCTTACGAATGCCTGCAATTACGACTGCCTTTATTGTGTCAACCGCGCCTCATCGAATGTTCCGCGCGCGCGCTTCACCGTCGATGAGGTCGTCACGCTGACGATCGATTTCTATCGTCGCAATTATATCGAAGGCCTTTTCCTCTCGTCCGGCATCATCCGCAACGCGGATTACACCATGGAGCAAGTGGTGTCGGTCGCGCGCAAACTGCGTGAGGACCATCATTTCAAAGGCTACATCCATCTCAAGACGATCCCGGAGGCCGACGATGCGCTGATCGCCGAGGCCGGAAAATATGCCGACCGGCTGTCGATCAATATCGAGGTGCCGGAAGAGGCGAGCCTTGCGAAACTCGCCCCGGAAAAGGACATCCGCGCGATCCGCCGCACGATGGGTCGGCTGCGATTGAAACTCGACGAGGCCAAGGCCGCGAGGAAGGACGATCGCGGCATGAAGGCGGACGCGCCGCGTTTCGCGCCGGCCGGACAAAGCACCCAGATGATCATCGGCGCCGACGCCGCAACCGACAGCACGATCCTGCGCATGTCATCCAATCTTTACGGCTCCTACAAACTGAAGCGCGTCTATTACTCGGCATTCTCGCCGATTCCCGATGCCAGTCGCGCGCTGCCGCTGCATGCGCCGCCGCTCGTGCGCGAGCATCGGCTCTATCAGGCTGACTGGCTGATGCGGTTCTACGGCTTCGATGTCGGCGAGATCGTCGAAGCTGGGCAAGGCCCGGGACAAGGCATGCTGTCGCTCGACATGGATCCGAAGCTCGCTTGGGCGTTGCGCCATCGCGATCGCTTCCCGCTCGATGTCAATCGCGCCAGTCGCGAGGATTTGTTACGTGTCCCGGGTTTTGGCCGCAAGGCGGTGGACCGCATCATCGCAACACGGCGGGTGTCGTCGATCCGGGCCGGCGATCTCGGCAAGCTGCATATCCCGAGGAACAAGGCGCTGCCGTTCATCGTTCTTCCGGACCACCGGCCGACATTGTCGCTGCTCGATGGCGCCGCCTTGGCTGAGCGGTTCAAGCCGAAGGCCATGCAGTTGGGATTTGGCTTTTAGGAGAATGAATGCAGACCATTACGCTCTCCAGCGACACTGATTTCGCCGGGTGGCGCGATGCGGCCCGGGCGCTGGTGCTTGATGGCGTCAAACCGGCCGACGTGACGTGGATGGTCACAGACAGCGCTCCTGACTTGTTTGGCGACGATGGCGTGACGCCGCAATCCCGCGCAAAAAGTAGCGTGACGTTCAACGTGCCGGCGCGCTTCGTCGATTTTGCCAAATCCGCGATTCTGCATCGCGACGTCGAACGCTTCGCGATTCTCTATCGTCTGCTCTGTCGCATTCATGCTGATCCCGACCTGATGCAGGTCGCGACCGACCGCGATGTCGCGCTCGTCCAAGATATGAGCAAGGCTGTCCATCGCGACCAGCACAAGATGAAAGCCTTCGTGCGGTTTCGCGAGATCGGCCGCGAACCGAAAAACCGCTTCGTGGCGTGGTTCGAGCCGGCGCATCACATCGTCGAAGCGACCTCACCGTTTTTCGCGCGGCGTTTCGCCGATATGGAATGGACGATCATGACGCCGGATGTCTGCGCGCATTGGGATGGCGCGCGCGTCCGCATCACGCCGGGGGTCGATCGGACCAGCGCGCCCTCCGAGGACCGGCTCGAGGAGACCTGGCTGAGCTATTACGCCAGCATCTTCAATCCGGCGCGCCTCAAGATCAAAGCCATGCAGGCGGAGATGCCGAAAAAATACTGGCGTAATCTGCCGGAGGCAAAACTGATCGCGCCGCTGATCGCGAAATCCGGCCAGTCCGTGACGGCAATGATCGCGGATGCCGCAACCGACGCGAAACCTGCCCCACAACGAAGGGAGCCGCCCATGACCAAAGCCCATCGGTCGCCGACCGGCAGCATCGAAGCGCTGCGCGACGAGGCCGCTGACTGCCGCGCTTGCCCGCTGTGGGAAGACGCAACCCAGACGGTGTTTGGCGAAGGGCCGAAAACCGCCCGGCTGATGATGGTTGGCGAGCAGCCCGGCGACAAGGAAGACTTGGCCGGCCAGCCGTTCGTCGGCCCCGCCGGACAGATCCTCGACCGCGCGCTGAAGGAAGCCGGCATCGATCGCCGGCTGGTCTATGTCACCAACGCGGTCAAGCATTTCAAATTCGTGCCGCGTGGCAAAATCCGCCTGCATCAGAAGCCGAACACGTCCGAGCTGAAAGCCTGCCGCCCGTGGTATCAGCGCGAACGCGACGCGATCAAGCCGGATCTCGTGGTTGCGCTGGGAGCGACGGCCGCGCACAGCGTGCTCGGCAAGGCCACGCCGGTGAACGCCAATCGCGGGCGGCTGATCGAGCTCGACGAGGGCGGCCGCGCGCTGATCACGGTGCATCCGTCTTATCTGCTGCGGCTACCTGACAAGGAAGCCAAGGTCCGCGAATACGCCCGCTTCGTTGATGATCTTATCATCGCCGCCGGCGTGCTGAATGACGCCAAGGCCGCCTAGATTTTCCGTGATGGCGGATTGCCGCTATAGTGGCACCGGGTTCAATCGCGTCCGGCATCAATGTCAGAGTCATCCGCAGCGTTACGTATCGGCACGGCCGTCTCGGTCGGCGTCCATTTGGTCGCGCTGATCGCGGGCCTCGGCTACGCGGGATTCTTGCTGGTGCC
>JAQGJY010000272.1 GCA_028290325.1 Tardiphaga sp. | reverse complement strand
AGCCGCTTGCCGGCGATCTCGAACGACGATTGCGTGCGGGTGGAGGCTTCAAAGAACAGATTGATCTGGGTGCGGCCGCGCAACGAGGTGCGCTTCTTGTCCACCTGCCGGTTCAACTCGACATATTCTTCGGACAGATCGAGCAGGCCGGTAATGTCGGCGGCGGACAGGCCTTCGATGCCCAGCAGATGCCGGTGACCGAAGACGTAGGTCGATTTCGATGCGGATGCCATTAAAACGAGAGCTATAGGCAGAGTTGGCAGAGCGGGCAAGGATGAATTCGGGTTGCCCCACCCGGCCGGTCGGGGCCGTCATTGCGAGAAGCAGCGTTCCTCGGCTGTTTCAGGTCGCCCAGGCGATGAACACGGGCATCGTCAATACGGCGAGCAGCGTCTGCAACGACAGGATCTGCGCCAACAGCGGCGCGTCGCCACCCATCTGGCGCGCCAGAATGTAGCCGGTCGACGCCGACGGCACCGAGGCGCAGCAGGCCACCACCGCGAGGTGCGAGCCGGAGAGGCCGAACGCCAGGCCGAGCGCGATCGCGATCGCCGGCATCACCGCCAGTTTCAGGCCCACCGTCATGATCGCCGCCGCCGACAGCCGATGGAGGGTTTGCAATTGCAGCCCCGCGCCGACCACGAGAAGACCGATGGCGAGCGAACAGCGGCCGAGCGCATCCAAGAAGTCGTGCAGCGGATGCGGAATCGGCACCGCGAGCAGGTTGAGCAGCAAGCCGATGACGCAGGCCCAGATCAGCGGGTTCTTCGCCATGGTCAGCAGCAGCGCCGGCCATTTCACACGCTGCGGCGCGGCATAGGTGGCGAGCACCGCGACCGCGAAGATGTTGAGCAGCGGGATCATCGCCACCATCGCGACCGACGCCAGCGTGATGCCGATATCGCCGTAGAGATTACCGGCGACCGATAGCGCAACGAAGGTCTGCCAGCGCGTCGCGCCCTGAAAGATCGAGGTAAAGGCCGGGCCATCGACATGCGCGTACCGCGCCAGCAGCGGCCGCAATGCCATGCACAGCGCCGACATCACCAGCACCGCCAGCAACAGCGCGCCGCCGACACCGGCGATCGGCACCGACGATAATTTCGCGCGCGACAGCGTATCGACCAGCAGCGCCGGAAACAGGACGTAATAGACCAGCCACTCGATGCCGATCCACACCAGCTCGTCGGTCAGCAGCCGCCGCTTCAACACCACGCCGAACACGATCAGCAGAAACACCGGCACCAGCGCGCCGAACACCACGAGCATTCAGGTCGCCTCGCGCATGCGGTTCAGTGTTGTCAGCCGATCCAGCGCGCCTTGCAGGATGAAGATCGCGGCGTGTTCGTCGATCACCTTGGCGCGCTTGGCGCGGCTGACATCGTTGGCGATCAATTCGCGCTCGACGGCGGAGGTGGACAGCCGCTCGTCCCACAACCCGATCGGCAGATCGGTCAGCCGCGCGAAATTGCGCGCGAACGCGCGGGTCGATTGCGCGCGCGGGCCCTCGCTGCCGTCCATGTTGATCGGCAGGCCGAGCACGAAGCCGCAGGCGTTGCGGTCCTTGGCGAGCGCCATCAACCGCGCGGCATCGGCGGTGAATTTGGTGTGCGCGATGGTCTCGACGCCGGTCGCAAGGCGGCGATCGGGGTCGGAGACCGCGACACCGATCGTCTTGGTACCGAGATCGAGGCCGATCAACGCGCCGCGCGCGGGCCAATGGCCGGCGGCTTCGACCAGCGGGAGGATGGGAGCAGGCATGGCGTCGCTTAGCATGGTGGGGCCATGCGGCGCAAAAAGCTCGCAGCGATTCCGCGTCGTCAAGCAAACGGCTGCGACGAAGCAATCCAGCTCTGTCGGCTTCCGGAACCGGATTACCTGCGCTCGGCTTGGGATCGGCGAAGATGGCAACCTCAAACCGGCTTGCAATGACGACGATTGTGTTGGTCCGTCGATTTGATAGGTTCCCGAAAACGAGAAAGGACATCCCATGTGGCCGGACCGCCGATTGATCGACCTTATCAAGACCGAGCATCCGATCGTCCTCGCGCCGATGGCCGGCGTGATGGACGCCGCGCTGGTCATCGCCGCCTGCGAGGGCGGCGCGCTCGGCTCGCTGCCCTGCGCGATGATCTCGGCCGACAAAGCGCGCGAACAGATCGGCGTCATTCGGCAGCGCGTCGCGAGTCCGATCAATCTGAATTTCTTCTGCCACACCCCGGTGGACGCGAACGCGGCCGACGAGGCGCGATGGCGCGAGCGTCTCGGCGTCTATTATAAAGAGCACGGGCTCGATCCGAACGCGCCGGTCAACGCCGCCAATCGCGCGCCGTTCGACGAAGCGATGTGCGCGATGGTCGAGGCGATGAAGCCGGAGGTCGTCAGTTTCCATTTCGGCCTGCCGGACAAAGCGCTGCTCGATCGCGTCAAGGCGGCCGGCTGCGTCGTGATCGCGTCGGCGACGATCGTGCGCGAAGCGATCTGGCTCGAACGCAACGGCGTCGATGCGATCATCGCGCAGGGCGCGGAGGCGGGCGGCCATCGCGGCATGTTCATGACCGCCCAGATCGCGAACCAGCCCGGCTTGATGGCGCTGGTGCCGCAGATCGTGGATGCGGTGAAGGTGCCGGTGATCGCCGCCGGCGGCATCGCGGACGGGCGCGGCATCGCGGCGGCGTTGGCGTTGGGCGCCTCCGGCGTGCAGATCGGCTCGGCGTTTCTGCGTTGTCCGGAGGCGACCGGCAGCGCCGCCGCCAAGGCCGCGCTCGCCGCCGCCGATGACGACGCGACCGTCATCACCAATGTCATGACCGGCCGGCCGGCGCGCGGCGTGGCCAATCGGGTGATGCGCGACATCGGCCCGGTGTCGCCGGACGCGCCGGCATTTCCGCATGCGGCGACGGCGCTCGCGCCGCTCAAGGCCGCCGCCGAGAAGCAGGGCAAGGTCGATTTCACCAATCTTTGGGCGGGGCAGGCGCTGCGGCTCGGCACCACCCTGCCGGCGGCCGAGTTGACGCGAAAGCTGGCGGCGGACGCGCTGGCGGTGATGAAGCGGCTTGCGGGATAAGGTCTTGTCGCACAGCGACGCGGGAATGTTCTTCACCGCTCGCCCGCCGCGATGCACGAGCATCGCTCGGGGCGACGGGACGATGCACGCTCGCGCTGGCCCGCGCCGGCCACATCCACGCCGCCCGCGCATTTGCGCCGCGAAACCTCCCTCTGCTATAGGGCAGCCTGATCTCCGCGGAGGCCGTATATAATGTCCGTCGATGCCAAGACCGTCCGCCGCATCGCGCATCTCG
>JAQGJY010000235.1 GCA_028290325.1 Tardiphaga sp. | reverse complement strand
GATTCATTTCAGGCTCATCATGTAGGCCGACAACTGGCGCAGCTCATCGCTGCTCATCGGCACCATCGGCATGTTGTTGCCAGGCTTGAGCGTCTGCGGATCCGCGATCCAGGCCGCAACAGATCCGCGCGTCGTGTCGAATGCCCCGGCGGCGATCGTCTGGCGATCGGCGAGGTGGGTCAGGTCCGGTCCGGTGGTGCCGGTCGCGCTGGTGCCGCGGATGGTGTGACAAGCCGCGCAGGGTTTTGCGAGGAAGACGGCCTGGCCGGCGACGGCGTCGGCATCCGCGCTGGCCGCGGCGGGGCGGCGCTGCGCGTCCCTCCAAGCCTCGAACGCGGCCGGCTCGTCGGCGATCACGAACACCGACATGTGCGTGTGCTGCAGGCCACAGAACTCCGCGCACTGGCCGCGATAGACCCCGGCGCGCTCGGCGCGGATCGTCAATTCATTGGTGCGACCGGGAATGAGGTCGAGCTTGCCGGCGAGACTGGGCACCCAGAACGAGTGGATGACGTCGGAGGACTCCAGCTGAAGCTTGACGTTACGGCCGACCGGAATGTGGATCTCATTCGCCGTCTTGAAGCCGCGCGACGCATCGGGATCAAGATAGTTGAGCTCCCACCACCATTGTTGGCCGCGAACCACCACCGTGAAATCGGCGTCGTTAGCGTTGGTGGCCCGCGTCGTCACGAAGCTCGCGATAGTGAAGCCGGTGATGATGACGACTGTCGCTACGGTGGCCAGGATGACCGTGCCGGCCATCCGTCGCTCGCGGGAGGGGTTGGCTGCCGGCGGCTCGGTTCGCCGCCGCAACAGTGCCCAGATCAAGACGACCATCACCAGCATCCACACCAGCGAGCAGATCGCGACAATCCATATAATGAGCTGCTTGAGGTGAATGGCGGAGGCACCGTGCGCATCCATCGCCGATTGCGGGCCGGTGCAGGCGGCCGACAACGCACAGACCGCGAGGGCGCCTATGATTCGGCGCGTCAAGGCCGTGGCCCTTGGTCTGGATTGGGGTTTGCCGCCCCTTCATTGAACAGGATGGCGGCGGGGGCGCGGTTCTCGGCGGGTCGCGCCGTCTTGTCGTCATTGCGGCTCGGCGCCGCCAGCGTCGCGGAGTAGGCGCCGATGGTGCGGATGTAGCCGGCGAGTTGCCAGATCTGTTCGGCGGTCATCTTGTCGCGAAAGGCCGGCATGCCGTGCGGGCGTCCATCCCGGATCGAGGCCGCGACAGACACCATTTCAGGGCCGTACAGCCACCATCCATCGAGAAAGGAAGGGCCGACACCGCCGCTGCCGTCGGCGCCGTGGCACGTCGCGCAGCCAAACCAGGTATAGAGCCGCTTTCCCTGATTGATCTGAAAGGCGTTGTTTTCATAAGGCTTGTCGAGCGCGAAAAAAACCTCCGGCGGCGCGCCAGAGATTTGGTTCGGCAGCAGGCGAATATCATCCAGTGCCGCAACGATGGGGGGATCCAGACGCACGTCCCGTTTCTCCCGTTGACACCCCGCTACGGCAAACGCCGCGATCAGACCGCAGCACGCGAGCAAGCGTTGCGAGGCCCGCGCGCATTCGCCAGCGCGTGTTCGCGGCGCAAGGGCCCACATTGACCGCCTCCTAGTCCTTGGCGTAGCCGTCCGCGCGCCTGACATGGACAGGCAAGAGCTTGTAGCCCGGCGTCTTCGACTCGGGATCGTGATGCGCCAATGGAAACAGTGGATTGGTTTCCGGATAATAAGCGGCGCACGAACCCTGCGGGATGTCGTAGGCGACGATCCGCAGACCGCGCACACTTCGCTTCGTTCCCTTATCGATCGCGGTGACGAGGTCGACCGCGCCGCCATCCGCGAAGCCGAGCCGGGCGATGTCGAGCTTGTTCATGAAAACGATCTGCCGCGTGCCGTCGATGCCGCGAAACCGATCGTTGTAGCCATAGATCGTGGTGTTGAACTGATCGTTGGAGCGCAGTGTGGCCAGGTTCAGCACATCCGGCTCGGCCGATGCGTCGAACTCGGGAAACAATCGCGGCGGCGTGATAAAATGGGCCTTGCCGCTCGCGGTGACCCATTTTCGCTCCCGCGCCGGAACCGGTCGGGGAATGCCTCCCGGCTGGAATAGCTTTTCGTTAAAGTTCTTGAACGTCTCCGGATAGGTCTGCTCGATGGCGTCGCGCACCTTCGCGTAATCGCCGACCCATTCGTCCCAGTCGACGTCGCCCTTGCCCTGCAACGTGGCCTTGGCCAAGCCAGCCACGATGGCCGGCTCCGACAGGAGTTCCGGACTGGCGGGCCCGGTGCGGCCGCGCGAGCCGTGGAATTGCGCGACAGAACTTTCGATCGAAACCGCCTGTGGGCCGCTGGCTTGTTGATCGATCTCGAGTCGGCCGAGGCATGGCAGAAGATAAGCGATCTCGCCATGGATCACGTGGCTGCGGTTCAGTTTCGTCGCGATGTTGACCGTCAGGCGAACCTTGCGCCAGGCCGGCTCGACAGTGTTGGTGTCGGGGATGGCGCGGAGAAAATTGCCTCCAAGGCTGATGAAGGCGCTGACCTCGCCCTTGGTCATCGCCTCGCACGCGTCGATGCTGGTATGTCCGGTCCAGCGCGGAGGCTCGAAACGATAGAGTTCGGCCAGCTTGTCGAGCGGCGCCAGACCCGGCTTCTCGGTGATGCCGACGGTGCGTTGACCCTGCACGTTGGAGTGGCCGCGCACCGCGCAGATATTGGCGCCGGGCTTGCCGATATTGCCGCGCAGAAGCGCGAGATTGGCGACCATGTGCACGGTGTGGACACCCAGGAGCTGCTGGGTCAATCCCATGCCATAGATCAGCAGCACGGCTTCCGACTTGGCGTAAGTCTCCGCCATTTCGATCATCTGCGCCTTGCTCAGGCCCGAGACGCGCTCGAGGTCGTCCCAAGAGTAAGCCCGCGCGGCAGCAGCATATTCCTCAAATCCCAACGTATGCTGCTTTATGAAGTCATGATCGAGGACGTGCTTCTTGTCGGCCGCAGCCATCGACGCCGCGAAGGCCACGGCAGCCGCGTTGCTCGGCGGATGCGGCTCGTCGTCGTGGCCCGTGACCTTGCTGTGCCCGGATGCCCGCAGAATGTCGTCGGCCTCGATCAGCGCCTTGCTGATGCCGAAGATGAGGGCGATGTCGCCGCCATTGCGCACTTGGTAATAGGAAGAGGCGATCTTGGTTTCTTTGCCGGTCAGCATTTGCGACGGCGACTGCGGATTGATGAAACGCTCGAGCCCGCGCTC
>JAQGJY010000211.1 GCA_028290325.1 Tardiphaga sp. | reverse complement strand
TCGATGATGCCGGCGCGACCGCCACCCACGGCGGAGGCGTAGCTCAGACCGAGGTCATGGGCATTGCCCGACGCATCCTTGCTGATCGCGATCAGGCAGGGCACGCCGCCGCCGCGCTGATATTCCGAACGCACGGTGTGGCCGGGACCCTTTGGCGCGATCATCAGAACGTCGAGATCGGCGCGTGGCTCCAGCAGGTTGAAATGGACGTTGAGACCGTGGGCGAACAACAGCGCCGCGCCATTCTTCATGTTGTCGTGCAGGTGCTCGCGATAGATGTCGCCCTGCAATTCGTCGGGCGTCAGCATCATGACGACGTCGGCCCACTTCGCGGCTTCGGCGACTTCCATCACCTTGAAACCGGCAGCTTCGGCCTTCTTGGCGGTGGCCGATCCCTTGCGCAGCGCGATGGCGACGTCCTTGACGCCGGAATCCTTCAGGTTCAGCGCATGCGCGTGACCCTGGCTGCCATAGCCGACGATGCAGACCTTCTTGCCCTTGATGAGATTGAGGTCGGCGTCGCGATCGTAATACACCCGCATGGGTCGTTCCCCTTGGTTGTCGGCGGCTGAAAATTCATCCCGCCTGTTCTGAATGGACCGGCCGCCCATGCGTCCGGCCCTTGAATTGCCGCCGGTTTTTAGGGCGGCTGGTGCCGCGAGACAACCCCGCGGCGACGATTTCTGTGTCGTGGACGGCCGATGCGCCTAGCCGACCTCCGGCAAAGTTCTGGTTCGGCCGGTGAACAACATGACCGCGATGCCGCAGACCACGACGATCATTCCCGCCGCGCGCAACGGGCCAAATGTCTCACCGAAAGCGAGACTGGACGCGGCCGCGCCAACGAACGGCACCAGCAATGCAAACGGCACGACTTGCGCGGCGGTGTACTTGTGCAGCAGCCGGCCCCAGACCCAATAGCCGAAGCTGGTGCCGACGACGCCGAGAAACACGACGCAGCCTGCGACGAACAGCGACATATGCGTCAGCGATTGCCACGTCGCCGCGGGCCCATCGAACACGATAACGGCCATCGTCAGCGGTGCCAGCGAGAGCAGACCGACCCAGGCGCCGAGATCGAGCATCGAGACGCCCCGCGCGTGACGCAGCAGCAGGTTCGAACAGGCGAATGTGATCGGCGCGATCATCAGCACCGCGAACGGCCCGACGCTGAAATCATATCCGACCGTGCCGCAGATCATCAGCAGTCCACATGTCGCAATCGCGATGCCGATAATCTGCGCGCGCGTCGGCATCTCCTTGAAGACCAAGGCCGCCAAGGCCACCGTGAACAGCGCCTGGCTTTGCACGATGACAGCCGTCAATCCCGCCGGAACGCCATGCGCGATGCCGTAGGTCTGCGACAGAAACTGACAGACCAGCATCAGGCTGATGCCGATCAACGTCGACAGCGCCAGCTTCGGGCGCGGCAGAAACAGGCACGGCAACGCCATCACGGCAAACCGCAACGCCGTCAGCAACGACGACGACATCTCGTCGACCGCGACGCGCGTGATGACGAAGCCCAGGCCCCAGATCACGGCGATGCCGACCGCCAGGGCGATATCGAGCGGTTTCATTGCCGCCTACCAGCAATCACATCCCCTCCGCGCCCCGACTGATCGCCGCGACGCCGGTGCGCGAGATTTCGACGAGGCCGAGCGGCCGCATCAGTTCGATGAACTGGTTGATCTTCGACGACGAGCCTGTGATCTCGAACACGAAGCTCTCATTGGTCGCATCGATCACACGGGCACGAAATGCCTCGGCCATCCGCAAAGCCTCGACGCGGTGATCACCGGTGCCGCGCAATTTGACCATCGCCAGCTCGCGCTCGATCGAGCGACCGGACGTCGTCATGTCGACCACGCGATATACTGGAATCATGCGGTCGAGTTGATGTTTGATCTGCTGGATCACCATCGGCGTGCCGGTCGTGACGATGGTGATGCGCGAGAGATGCTTCTGGCTCTCGGTCTCCGACACGGTCAGGCTTTCGATGTTATAGCCACGGCCGGAGAACAGCCCGATGACGCGCGCCAGCACGCCGGGCTCGTTGGCGACCAGCACCGACAGGGTGTGGGTTTCGTTAGGATCGATGCGGTCTTCCATGAAATAGGCGGAGGCGTGTTGGGTCATTGTCGTCCTCATCGGCACAGTTCAGAGCCCGTCGCCCTGAGCAGCGCGCCACCTGGCGCACGTCTCGAAGGGGACGGCAGGTTCATCACGGCGTCGTCCTTCGAGACACCGCTGCGCGGCTCCTCAGGATGACGCCGCCCACGCATCACATCACACCAACGCCTTACCGCCAGCGAAGGCGGCTGCCGTGGTTTCGTCGTTGGCTTCCGCCGGCAACAGCATTTCGTTGTGTGCCTTGCCGGACGGAATCATCGGGAAGCAGTTTTCGAGCGACGCCACGCGGCAATCGAACAGCACCGGCTTCTTGACGTTGATCATTTCCAAGATCGCGGCATCGAGATCACCGGGCTTGGTGCATTGCAGGCCGACGCCGCCATAGGCCTCCGCGAGCTTGACGAAATCCGGCAGCGAGTCGGAATAGGAATGCGACAGGCGATTGCCATGCAGCAACTGCTGCCACTGCCGCACCATGCCCATATACTGGTTGTTCAGGATGAAGATTTTGATCGGCAACTCGAATTGAACCGCCGCCGACATCTCCTGCATCGTCATCTGAACCGACGCGTCGCCGGCAATATCGATCACCAGCGCGTCGCGATGCGCGACCTGCACGCCGAGCGCGGCCGGCAGGCCGTAGCCCATCGTGCCGAGGCCGCCCGAGGTCATCCAGCGATGCGGCTCCTCAAAGCCGTAGAACTGCGCCGCCCACATCTGATGCTGGCCGACCTCGGTCGTGATGTAGGTATCGCGATCTTTGGTCAATTCGAACAGCCGATGGATCGCGTATTGCGGCAGAATCACATCGTTGTTCTTCTTGTAGGCCAGCGAATTGCGCGCGCGCCATTTACCGATCTCGAACCACCATGGATCGACCTTGGGTTTCGTCGCTTCGGCCTTGAACACTTGCAGGATGTCGCCGAGCACGTTGGCGCAATCGCCGATGATCGGAACATCGACGCGGATGTTCTTGTTGATCGACGACGGGTCGATGTCGATGTGGATCTTCTTCGAGTTCGGCGAGAACGCGTCGGTGCGACCCGTGATGCGGTCGTCGAAACGCGCGCCGACGCAGAGCATGACGTCGCAATCATGCATCGCCATATTGGCTTCGTAGGTGCCGTGCATGCCGAGCATGCCGAGCCAGTTCGGTCCCGACGCCGGATAGGCACCCAGACCCATCAGCGTCGATGTGATCGGAAAGCCGGTCACTTCGACCAGCTCGCGCAACAGCTTGCTCGCCTCCCGGCCCGAATTGATGACGCCGCCGCCGGAATAAATGATCGGCCGCTTCGCGCCGGCCAGCAAGGCCACGGCCTTGCGGATCTGATTGGCGTCGCCCTTCACGCGCGGATTGTAGGAGACATGGACGTCGGACCGTCGCGGCGGGTGATAGGTGCCGATGGCAAACTGCACATCCTTCGGCACGTCCACCACAACCGGACCCGGACGGCCCGTGGTCGCGACATAGAACGCCTCGTGCAGCACCTTGGCGAGATCGTTGACGTCGCGCACCAGCCAATTGTGCTTGGTGCAGGGCCGCGTGATGCCGACCGTGTCGCATTCCTGAAACGCGTCGTTGCCGATCAGATGCGTCGGCACTTGCCCGGTGATGCAGACCAGCGGAATGGAATCCATCAACGCGTCCGTCAGCGGCGTCACCATGTTGGTGGCGCCGGGACCTGATGTCACCAGCACGACGCCAGGCTTGCCCGTCGAACGCGCATAACCTTCCGCCGCATGGCCCGCGCCCTGCTCGTGCCGCACCAGAATGTGTTCCACATCGCTCTGCTGGAACAACTCGTCATAGATCGGCAGCACCGCGCCACCGGGATAGCCGAACAGATGCTTGACGCCATGATCGACCAGCGCGCGGACGATCATGGCGGCGCCGGTCATCTGGTTGGGCGAGTCCTTGTGCGGATCGTGAGCTTGGCTATCGGTCATGGTGGGCTCCGGCTGCGCCTGCGGGCGCTGAGTGTCCTGAAGTGACGGCAATAAAAAAGGGCCTCTGAGGGCCCTGCACACATCGCCTTGTCGAGAATGGCCTCAGCCACCTCCGGCGATGTGCCAGGGTACGACGACGATAAGAAGCTTGGTAATTTTGTGTCGCATGGAGCGTCCGAGGTTTACGAAACTTGCGCGAAACATAGCGGCCGGCGAGGCGAAGTCAAGCCGAACCGTGACCTTTTGCAAGTAAATTCAATGTAGCGGCACTTCAGCTGCTCCGCGAGCCCGAATTTACGGTGCGCAGATATGCGGCCGCCTCATTTGGCGACATCCATCTGAACTCCGGCAGCTGGTGCCGGAACCATGTGAATTGCCGCTTGGCGTAATGCCGCGTATCGGCGCGTCCGATGATCGCGGCTGCGTCGATCGAGATGTCCCCGTTCAGATGCCGGATCAAGGCCGGGACGCCGTGCGCCTTCATGGCCGGCAGCAGCGGATCAAGGCCGCGCCCGGCTAGTGCGGCGACTTCATCCAGCGCGCCGGCATCGAGCATCGCATCGAAGCGCGCGTCGATCCGGGCGTAAAGCGTTGCCCGCTCGGGCTCCAGAAACAACGCCTCGTAAGTGCCAGGGGCTAATAACGGAGGCAGCGCGTCGTTGTGCCAGTCGGTCAACGAACGGCCGGTGCCTTCGACGACTTCCAGCGCCCTGGCGACACGCGAACGATCCCGCGGATTGAGCCGCGCGGCCGACGCCGGATCGCGCAGCGCCAGGGCCGCATGCAGCGGCTCCGGCCCGTCGCGCTCCAACCGGGCGCGGACATCGTCGCGAACCTCCGCCGCGATCGCCGGCACCGCTGACAATCCTTTCGTCAGCGCCTTGAAATAGAGCCCGGTCCCGCCGACGAAGATCGGCCGCAATCCCGACGCGCGAGCCTCCGCCAGCACCGCGGCGGCATCCAAAACGAAGGCGCCGGCTGAATAGTTGACCGCCGCATCGACGTGGCCATAGAGCCGATGCGGCACGGCGGCCTCCTCGGCCACGGTCGGCCGTGCCGTCAGCACGCGCAGGTCGCGATAGACCTGCATGGAATCGGTATTGATGACGACACCGCCGACGCGCAGGGCAAGGTCCAACGCCAGCGCCGACTTGCCGCTCGCGGTCGGCCCTGCGATAAGCACCGCCTTCCCGGCCAAGTCCCCGAACACCGCCTGAAAGCCCGTCATGTCGTTCGTCGCCACGCTGATCTGCAATCCCGCCAATCCCGCGCTCGATAGCACCATCCTCGACGGCGCGCGCGCAATCCTTGCGAATGCTGGTCCCGCGACATGGCTGTGGGACGAGGTCGCGGCCGACATCCATTTCCCCGACTGCGCGGATGTCGCCGCGACCGCCGAACGCCTGCGCGCCGCGCGTGAGGATCTGCCGATCGACATCGTGGTGCAGCCCGCCGCCAGCCGCCGCAAAAAGCTGTTTCTGGCCGACATGGATTCGACCATGATCGGACAGGAATGCATCGACGAGTTGGCGGATTTCGCCGGCCTCAAGGCGCATGTCGCCGCCATCACCGAACGCGCGATGCGCGGCGAGATCGATTTCGAGCCGGCATTGCGCGAACGCGTCGCGCTGTTGCAAGGCCTCGACGTCAAGGTCATCGACGACGTGCTCGCCACCCGCATCACGCTGACGCCGGGCGGCCGTGAGCTCGTCAACACGATGCGCGCGCACGGCGGCTATACATGCCTCGTTTCCGGCGGATTCACATCGTTCTCGCAGGTCGTGGCGCAGCGTATCGGGTTTCAGGAAAACCGCGCCAATGAACTCCTCGCCGACAACGGCAAACTGACCGGTTTGGTGTCCGAACCGATTTTGGGTCGCGCCGCGAAACTGGCGACGCTTCTGGAGTTGCGCGAGGCACATGACATCGACGCCATCGACACGCTGGTGGTCGGTGACGGCGCCAACGATCTCGGCATGATCGAAAAAGCCGGCATGGGCGTCGCGTTTCACGCCAAACCCGCCGTCGCGGCGGCAGCGCGGGCGCGGATCGATTTCGGCGATCTGTCGGCGTTGCTGTACATGCAGGGGTACAAGCGGTCGGAGTTCGTGACCGGCTGATCAACCTCAACCGTCATGGCCGGACCAGCGCGCCGCTTCGCGTCACGCCTCGCCTGACGACGGCTTGGTGTCAAACAACGCCGCTTACGACCCCGCCCACACATCCAGCACGTAGCGATTGGCGGTGCCCATCCCATCGATCCACGCCGCGCCGGCTGCGGCGTCCGCACCCGTTTTGCCGCGATAGATCGCGACCAACGCGGCCTTTACATCTGGCTCCATCTTGCCGCCGTCGCCGCAAACGTAGATGACGGCGCCGCGTTCGATCAGCGGCCAGACGCGCTCGGCCTGCGCCGCGAGCTGGTGCTGCACGTAGGTCTTCGGTCCGTCACCGCGCGAGAACGCGACGTGCAACTCCGCGATCCCGTCGGCGTCGAATTGCTTCAGCTCGTCCTCATACAGAAAATCCTGCGCGGCGTTGCGGCAGCCGAAGAACAGCATCGCCGGTCCGAGCGTCGCGCCTTTTGATTTTAACGCCGCCCGGTCCTGCAAGAAGCCGCGAAACGGTGCGAGACCGGTACCGGGCCCGATCATGATCAGCGGCACGGCGGGATCGTCAGGCAGCCGGAAGCCGGCTTTGGTTTCGCGCACGATGGCGTGGATGGTGTCGCCGGCGCGGCGGCTGGCGAGAAAATTCGAACACACGCCCTTGTAGATGCCGCGCCCGGAATGCGCCGCGCCTTCGACGACGGCCGACGTCACGCTGCAACGCTGAGCATCACCTTGCGGCGACGACGAGATCGAATAATAACGCGGCGCCAGCAGCGACAGCATCTCGAGATAGACGTGAAACGGCAATTCACAGGCCGGATGCTCGTCGAGCAGATCGAACACCGAGCGGCGCTTGGCTAGAATTTCCGCGCGATAGCGCTCGTCGGCGCCGGCCTCGTCACCCACATAGGAGAGCAGTTTCGGCCTGGTCATCGGGCAACGCGTGTGCTCCGCCATGATCTGGATCTGTTTGCGCGTTGCGATCGCCTGCAATTCGACGAATTCGGTGAGCAAACGTCCGACCGACACCACATCGCCGATTGGCAATTGGGCGCGGCGGCCCGGCGCGACGTTGAGCCGAACCTGATCGGCCGGCAGGAAGCCGAAGCGTCGCGCCACCGCATCGACCAGCACCGGATCGTTGCGCGGGATGACGCTGAGATGGTCGCCGACCCGGTAGCTGATGCCCGGCGGCAACGCGACGTCGATGTGCCGCGTCGAGCGCGCCGGCTGACCGGCCGCCGGCCTCTGCAATTCGCGGTTGCCGAGAATTTTCATCGGCACGACGCCGCTCTGCGCCACCGGCGAGTTGACGACGCTCGCCGCCACTGGCTCGATCGTGTACAGCGGCGCGTCGTCGGCGCTGCGTGCGAAACTCCCATCGATGCCGAATTCCTGCAGCGCCTGCGGGGCCAGCTTCGCGAACCAGGATTCGAACTGTCCGTCGAGATCGTCGCGCGCATCACCCTCGCCGCGCGTGAACACGCCGGTGCCGCCATGCGCGCCAAGCTGGTCGTCGATCAGGCGCGGGATCGACTGATAGGTCGCGAGCCAATCCGAATTGCCGCAGCCGAACACCGCGTATTTCACGCCCTTGAAAGCATCCGGGGCGAGTTCGCCACCGAGCCATTTGACGAAGCGCGATGCATTGTCCGGCGGCGCGCCATTGTAGGACGCGCAGAAGATCAGCACGCCGCCCTCGGTCGGCAGATGGCCGACATACTCGTCCAAGGCGGCAAGCTTGGTCGCGAAGCCGTTGACCTCGGCGAGATCAGCCACCCGCGTCGCCAGTTCTTCCGCTGTGCCGAGATTGGAGCCGTACAACACCAGCAAAGGCGTGTTGTGGCCGGGGCGCGCCCGGGTCGCGACGGCAGCCGTCGCGGCATCAGCAGCAGTCGTCGCGCGTCCGCCGGCACCGCCGCGATTGGCATCCGACCGCGCCGTGCGATCCGCGGGCGATCGCATCCGCACCTTGATCTTGAAGCCGTCCGGCTTGATCGTCAGCGTTTCCTTGAGCACCATCTGATAGCGCTCGTGGTCGATCAGCTTGAAGCGCTGCAGGATCATGCCGAGCGCCAGTGCCGCCTCATGCATCGCGAAACCGCGCCCGATGCAGGCGCGCTGGCCGTTGCCGAACGGCTTCCATGCATTGATCGGTCGCTTGGCCTCGGCCTCCTTCGAGAAGTTCTCCGGGTCGAACGCGTCCGGATTCGGTCCCCAGACGCTGGGATCACGATGCAGAGCCAGCACCAAGACGGTGACGAAGGTCCCTTTCTTGAGATTGTATTTGCCGCCGATCGTCTCATCCTTGATCGGCGCGATGCCGTAGGCCGGCGCGGGCGGCCACAGCCGCAGCGCTTCTTTCAGAACCTGGGTGATGTAAGTGAGCTGCGTGACTTGGCTGTAGGTCGGCCGCGCCTCGGTGTCCGGCCCGAGCACGCTATCGACCTCCTCATAGGCCTTCTTCAGGATCTCGGGATGCTTCATCAACGCATAGATCGCGCAGGACAGCAGCCCCGACGTGGTCTCATGGCCGGCGATCAGGAACGTGTTGATCTGATAGCGGATGTTGACGTCGTCGAGTTGTTCGCCGGTGGCGCGATCGACGCCGCTCATCATGGCGCCGAGCATGTCCTTCTTGTCGGCGGTGACATCGGCGCCTTTGCGGCGCTCGGCAATGATCTCGTCGACCATCTGGTTCATGAACGCGACGTCGCCGGCCATTTCGGTACGGCGTTTCTTCATCCAGAGATTTTCGAGCGGCAGGCCGCGCGTCATCATGATGGTTTCGAGCGAACGCACCAACGACTCGACGAAGGGATGGTAATCCTTGCGATAGAACGAGTTGAAGCGATAGTCGAAGCCGCACAATCCGATCGTGTCGAGCGTCAGCGCCGTCATGTCATGGACGACATCGATCTCTTCATCGGCGTTGAGACGCTCCCATTTCTTCACCAGCTGCTCGGCGATATCGACCATGTCGGGGTGATAGGACTGCATCGCCCGGTTGCCGAACGGCTGCATCAGGATGTTGTGCGCCTTGCTCCAGTTCGGCTCCTTCGTGTCGGCGGTGAACAGCCCATCGCCGCCGACCGCGCGGACCCGGCGCAACGCGCCACGCACCGCCTTGTCGAAGCGGGTTTCGTCGGAGAGTTCTTCGACAAGATCGTGGCCGGCGACGATCACCAGCGGCGCGCCCATCATGTCGAGCCAGAAGATCGGACCGAGTTCTTTCGTCAGCCGCGCGAGATGCTGCACCGGCGCGGCGGAATCCAGCGACAGCATGTTGCCGACCACCGGCTTCTTCGGAGGATGCGGAATCGGGCTCAGCGCGTTGGTGGACGCCATAAGGAAGATGTCTCCTGCCGGGTGGGTATCGTGCGGCGGCCTCTTTCAGGAGAAGCCTTTCGCGAAAGCTACTTGCGGGCGAGTCCCTTGGGAAGGGGCAACCGGATCGACGTCATCCCGAGAGCGGTGAAATTCACCCGAACCGCTTCTTCCGCCAGGCGATCAGCACCCGACTGACTTCCTCCGGCTGCTCCTGTTGGGTCCAGTGGCCACTGTCCCTCACCAGATATTTCTCCAGATCGGGCACGATCGCCTCCATGCCATCGGCGGCGGCGGGCGGCAGCACCGCGTCGTTCTCCGCCATGATCATCAGCGACGGCACGCGGACGACCGGATCGAGATCGGCCGAGCGCTCCCAGTTGCGCGTCATGTTGCGATACCAGTTGATGCCGCCGGTAAAGCCGGTGCGCGTGAAGGTGTCGATGAAGACCTGCATCTCCTCGGCCGACAGGATCGGCTTGCGCGGGTCCTTGGTGACGTCATAGGCCGCGACCATCTGCGGAAAGGCAAGGTTGACACCCGCCGCGGCGCCGACGCCGGCCGCCGGCGCTTCCCGCGCTGCCTCGGGCTTGCGAGCCGGCAGCGGCTTCTTCATGAAGGCTTCGAACAATTCACGCACGCGGCCGCCGAAGATCTTGTCCGGCTCGCGCGCGGGATCCTGAAACTGAACGATGTACATGCTGTCGCCGAAGCGTTTGCGAAACAGGGCGATCGGGTCGATCGGCGCGCGCGGCATATGCGGCGTGTTCACGCCGACAACGCCGGCGACGCGGTCGGGGTGGCGCAGCGGCATTTGCCAGACGACGAAACCGCCCCAGTCGTGGCCGACGAAAATCGCCTTGTCGATCTTGAGATGGTCGAGCAGCCCGACGAGATCGCCGGTGAGATGTTCGAGATCGTAATCCTCGACGGCCTCTGGCCGCGAGGTCGCACCATAGCCGCGCTGGTCCGGCGCGATGACGCGGATGCCGGCGTCGGACAGCGCCTTGATCTGATGCCGCCACGAAAACGCGATCTCCGGCCAGCCGTGGCACAGCACCATCGGGATCGCGTCCGTCTTCGGACCGGCGTCGTAATAGCCCATGCGAATGCCGTTGACGTCGGCAAATTGCTGCGGCGGCATGGTGATCATGGGAGGTCCTCTCGAAAGGCTCTGGTGCAACGCTGCGGGCTTCCCCTGTCCCGCCGGGGGAGCGGGAGGAAGCCCGTTGCCGCTGCGATCATAGTTGCCGCATCAACTGGCGACACTGTGCCGCTGATCCGGCTCGGCGAAGGCGGCCTCCAGCGCCGCGAATTCCTGCGGCAGCAGATCGCACAATTCCTGCACATGCGGAATGATGTTGGCGCCGGCGATGAAGCCGAAATCGAGCTGGTCGCGATAGCTCTGCACCGTGATGTTCAACGCCAGCCCGTGGGTGGAGATCGACACCGGGAAAATGTGCAGCAACTCCGCGCCCGCCGCATACAGGGTTTGCCGCGGCCCCGGCACATTCGATACCGTGATATTGGCGGCTGGCGGCAATACGTCGGACAGGTTCGACCGGCTGTAGAGCAACGCCAGAACCGGCACCATGCTCGGCGCGCCGAGCATCGAGACGCTCGACATCTGCGGCATCAGCGCGCGCAGCGGATGCGACATTTCCTTCGACTTGGTCGATTGCGCGATGATCGTCAGCAACCGCTCCTTCGGATCGGCGATGTCGGAGGCGATCGAGCACACCATGCCGAACACCTGATTGTCCGAGGCCGTGTTGCCTTCCTCGCGTAACGAGATCGGCACCGCCGCCGTCATCGATTTGCTGGGAAGCG
>JAQGJY010000150.1 GCA_028290325.1 Tardiphaga sp. | reverse complement strand
GCTTCGACAAGAAGACGGTCAATTTCGACGATCCCGGCACCTATCATTTCTATTATGGCGACGAAGCCGGTAGCCCCGGCACGATCCTGACCTTCTTTCCCTGGGAAGGGGCCGCGCCCGGCCGCGTCGGCGTCGGTCAGACCCAGCAGACCGCGTTCCGCGTGCCGGCCTCGTCGTTCGGCTACTGGACGCATCGCTTCATCGAGAAGGGCATCGCGCACCACGCGCTCGACAAGCGTTTCGGTGACAGCGTGCTGCCGTTCACCGATCCGGACGGCATGAATCTGGCGCTGGTCGGCGTCAGCGGCGCGGAGAACGAAGCCGGCTGGACCAACGGCGACGTGCCGGCCGAACATGCCATCCGGGGCTTTCACGGCGTCACGCTGCTGTTGGAGAAGGCCGCCAGAACCGGCGCGATCCTGTCGGGCGTGTTCGGATTCCGCGAAACCGCGCGGGAGGGATCGACAATCCGCTTCACCGCGCCCGACACGACGATCGGCGGCGTGGTCGATCTTCACGAGGCGCAGGGCTTCCTGCCGGGTCGCCAGGGCGCGGGGTCGGTGCATCACGTCGCGTTCCGGGCGACCGACGACGCCGATCAGGCGGCGATGGCGAAGGCGTTGAGCGAGACCTATGGGATGCATCCGACCGAGCAGAAGGACCGCAATTATTTCCGCTCGGTCTATTTCCGCGAACCCGGCGGCATCCTGTTCGAGATCGCGACCGACATTCCCGGCTTTGCCGTCGATGAGCCGGTGGCGACATTGGGCGAAGCCTTGAAGCTGCCGGCGCATCTGGAGCCGCATCGCAACGATATCGAAAGCGTGTTGCCGAATTTGGAAAGGGCGGCGTGATGAGCAACGATCTCGGATTGCTGCATCGGTTCGTGCCGGGCAACCGGCGCGCGGCTGCGCCGGTTTTGCTGCTTCACGGCACCGGTGGTGACGAGACTGATCTGCTGCCGCTCGGCGAGGCCGTCGCGCCGGGCGCGCCGCTGCTGTCGCCGCGCGGCAACGTGCTGGAGCACGGCATGCCGCGGTTCTTTCGCCGATTGGCGGAAGGCGTGTTCGACGAGGACGACGTGCGGCGTCGCGCCCACGAACTGGCGGATTTCGTCGTCGCCGCGCGTGCGCGCTACGATCTCGCCGCGCCGCTCGCGCTTGGCTTTTCCAACGGCGCCAACATCGCGGCGGCGCTGATGCTGTTGCGGCCGGATGTGCTGGCCGGCGCCATTCTGTTGCGCGCGATGGTGCCTTTGGCGCAAGCGCCGCAAGCCGATCTCGCCGGTGTGCCGGTCTTGATGGTGTCGGGCGCCAGCGATCCGATCATCCCGGCGAGCAATTCGGCGCAGCTTGCCGCGTTGTTGAAAAAGTCAGGCGCGCGCGTCAGCCATCGCGTGATGCCGGCCGGGCATCAGCTCTCGCAGGCGGATCTCACGATCGCCCGCGCCTGGATCACGGAACGGGACACCCGCGCCGCCTGAGCGAGCTGCAATCGCGACGCCGACGGTGTGGGCGTTGCGTCAGTCATGCGCGGACATCGTTCAGTCCGCTTTGCGGGCCGGCCTCGGGCTCGTCGCTTTTGCCGACGAAGCGGCCGAAGAACCCGATCAATGCGTTGCTCAGACTGTCCATCAGCAGAAACACGGCGGGCACGAACACCAGTGACAGCAAGGTCGAGACGATCAAACCGCTGATGACGGCGACCGCCATCGGGGCGCGGAATTCGCCGCCGACGCCGAAGGCCATCGCGGACGGCACCATGCCGGCGGCCATCGCGATGGTCGTCATCACGATCGGGCGCGCGCGCTTGCGGCCGGCATCGACGATCGCCGTGACGCGATCGACGCCGCGCGCCATTTCCTCGACGGCGAAATCGACCAGCATGATCGCATTCTTCGTCACCAGTCCCATCAGCATCAGGACGCCGATCACCACCGGCATCGAGATCGACATGCCGCATATGAGAAGCCCGAGGATCGCGCCGCCGATCGACAGCGGCAGCGAGAACAGAATCGTCAGCGGTTGCAGGAATGAGCCGAACAGCAGCACCAGCACGGCGTAAACCATCATGATGCCGGCCCCCATCGCCAGCAGGAAGCCGGAGAACACCTCCTGCATGATTTCCGCGTCGCCGGTCTGGCGAATGGTGACGCCCGGCGGCAGGTTCTTCGCGGTCGGCGTGTTCAAAGCCTGCGCGATCAAAGACCCGAGCGCGTCGGAGCCTTCCATGTTGGCCTCGACGGCGACGCGAACGACGCGATCGTAGCGTTCGATCGCGCCCGGTCCCTGATCGAGCTCGATATCGGCGACGGCGGCCAGCGGCACCGCGGTATTGTTCTTGGCCGGCACTTTCAGATTTTCCAGCCGCGAGATCGCGCCGCGCGCGCTGTCGGGCAGTTGCACGCGGATCGGAATCTGGCGGTCCGCGGCGTTGAACTTCGCGAGATTCAAACCGATGTCGCCGATGGTGCCGACGCGCACCGTCTCGGCGATCACGTCGGTCGAGACGCCGAGATCAGCCGCCACGCCCGGCTTCGGGCGGATGCGCACTTCCGTGCGGTTGAGCGGCGCGGTGGACATCACCGAGACCAGATGCGGGATCGCGGCCATGTCGCGTTGCAGATTGGCGGCGACATCCGAAACCACATCGACATCCGGCCCCCCGACGACGAGGGCGAGGTCGCGCTGACCGCTTTCACGCAGCACCCATGACCGGATGTCCGGCTCCTCGGCGATCAACGCGGCGATCTGGGTCTCGATCGCGGCCTGCTTTCGCGGTCGCGCATTCTTCGGCGTCAGATTGACGATCAACGTCGCCAGGCGGGTTTCCTTTTTGCCGCCGGCCCGGCTGCCGCCATTGACGAACACCGACCTGACCTCGGGAAGCGCGCGGATGCGCTCGACGACGCGGCCGGTGACCGCGATCGTGTCGGTGAGCATCGCGCCCGGCGCGAGTTCGACCATGAACAACGAGCGCGCATTGTCCTGCTTCGGCACGAAGCCCGACGGCAGCAACTGGGTTGATGCCAGCGAGGCACCGAACAGAACGAGACCGAGGATCAGCGTCTTGACGCGATGGCGCACCGACCATCCGACGAGGCGGCCATAGGCGCGCATCACCGGCCCCTCATGCGCCTCGGCGGGACCGTGATCGCGTAGAAAATAAGCCGCGAGCATCGGCGTGATCAAGCGCGCCACCAGCAGCGAGATGAACACCGACACCGCGATGGTGAGGCCAAACTGAATGAAATAGCGTCCGGCGATGCCGCCCATGAAGGACACCGGCGCGAACACCGCGATCAGCGTCGCGGTGATGGCGATGACCGCAAGGCCGATCTCGTCCGCGCCTTCGAGGGCGGCGCGATAGGGCGATTTGCCGAGCCGCATGTGCCGGACGATATTCTCGATCTCGACAATCGCGTCGTCCACGAGAATGCCCGTGACCAGGGTGATCGCGAGCAGGCTGATGCCGTTCAGCGTGAAGCCCAGCGCATCCATCGCCCAGAAGGTCGGGAAGATCGACAACGGCAGGGCGACGGCCGCGATCAGTGTCGCGCGCC
Source organism: Tardiphaga sp. (assembly GCA_028290325.1). Taxonomy (GTDB): domain Bacteria; phylum Pseudomonadota; class Alphaproteobacteria; order Rhizobiales; family Xanthobacteraceae; genus Tardiphaga. The sequence goes on along the minus strand of JAQGJY010000150.1, from coordinate 2,185 downwards.
AGTCGCGCAGGAACAGGAAGACGACGAGCACGGCCAGCGCCGCGCCTTCCAGCAGCGTCCGCATCGCGGATTCGTAGCTGCCGGTGGTCGCGGACACCGACGAGTCGATCAGTTCGAATTCAACGTCGGGAGAGCCGGCCTTGAACTCGTCGATGCGTTGGCCGACGACGGCCGCGACTTCCGCGTCACTGGCGCCGACGCCGCGCGACACGGCAAAGGCGACGACCGTCTCGCCGTTGAATCGCGCGAAGGCGCGCGGCTCCTCGACAGCATCGGTCACGGTCGCGAGATCGTCGAGACGCAGTTTACGCCCGCCCGGCAGAACGATAGACGTCGCCTTCAGGTCGCGCAGTGTTCGCGCCGCCGCGAGGGTGCGGATCGATTGTTCGCGGCCGCCGACTTCGCCGCGTCCGCCCGCCATATCGACCGACGTCAAGCGCAGTTGCCGATTGACGTCGGCCGCCGTGATGCCCAGCGCCAGCAGCCGGTCGGGCTGCAGCGTCACGCGGATCTCGCGAGCGACGCCGCCGATCCGGTCGACGCCACCGACGCCCTTGACCCCCTGCAAGGCGCGGGCGACCTTGTCCTCGACGAACCATGACAGGTCGGCCGCATTCATCGCGGGCGCTTTCACGCCGTAGATCAAAATCGGAAGTCCGGTCACCTCGACGCGCTGAATCACCGGCTCGTCGATCGTGCGCGGCAGATTGATGCGAATTTTCGAGACCGCGTCCTTGACGTCGTTGACGGCGCGATCGGTGTTCACTTCAAGACGAAACTCGACAGTCGTGATCGATGAGCCCTCGGTCAGGGACGAGGTAATGTGTTTCACCCCGCGCACGCCGGCGATCGAATCCTCGACCCATTTCGTCACTTGCGTTTGCAGTTCGCTTGGCGCGGCGCCGGCCTGCGTGATGCTGACCGACACGATGGGGACATCGACATTCGGCATCCGCGTCACCGCGAGCCCGCGAAAACTCACGACGCCGAGGATCATCAGCACGAGAAACAGAACGAGCGGCGCGATCGGTTTGCGGATCGCCCAAGCGGAAATATTCAGGCGCATCAAGATGATCCATTCAGCAAGGCGGACAGGATGAGCGGCGGCTGGTTATCGGTCGTCGGCTTCGGCGGTGGCTTGGGTGGCACGTTCGCTCTGCCTGTCCGTCACCGGGCGAACGCGGTCGCCGTCGCGCAGGAAGCTGCCGGCCCGTGCCACCACGCTTTCGCCGGCGGCAAGGCCGGTGAGAATTTCGATATCGTCGTCGTTGCTCAGGCCGGTCTGAACCTGGCGGACCTGGACTTTGTCCTGCGACACGACCAGCACGCTGCTGCGCTTGGCGCCGCCATAGAGAACCGAGGCTTGCGGCACCGTCACGCCACGCGTCCGTGCCAGCTCCACCGATCCGCGCGCGAAGCTGCCGATCCGCAGTCGCGCATCCTGATCCAGACGGATACGGACCTTGCCGAGGCGGCTGGTCTTGTCCACTTCCGGATAGACGGCCCGAACGCGACCGTCGATGCGCGAGCCGTCGGCCATTTCGATCCACGCCGGGCTGCCCTCGCGCATCAGCGGCAGCTTGGTCTCGACGATCTCGCCCTCGAGTTCGATCTCGCCGCGCTCGATCAACCGAAACAGCGGCTCGGCCGAACTCGACGCGGTGATGCCGACGCGCGCGGTGCGCCGGCTGACGATGCCGGCTTCCGGCGCGCGGATCTCGGTGCGGGCCAGACGCAACTCGAGTTCGTTGCGGGCGGCCTTGGCCTGCGCGAGATCGGCTTTCGCCATGTCGAGGCCGTTGCGGGCGAAAGCCAGCCGGCTTTGACTTTGACGAAGCGCCGCCGTGCGGCTTTCCATCACCACCGCGGTCGCGTTTCCGGATTGCATCAATTGCTGGGCGCGCTCGAAGCCGAGGCGGGCCTCGGTCTCGGCGGCTTCGGCCTGTTCGATATTGTTTTGCGCCTGCGGAACGGCCGCCGCCGCCTTGTCGATCACAGCGCTTTGCTGTGCCAGCTGGCGGTCGATCAGATCGCGGGATAGCCGCGCGAGCAATTGCCCGCGCTCGACGGACGCGCCTTCCTCGACGAGCACGTCGGTGACGCGGTAGCCGTCGATCTCGGGCGAGACGAGGATTTCGTTGCGCGGCACCAGCGTGCCGGAGACGACGACGCTTTCGACGATCTC
>JAQGJY010000120.1 GCA_028290325.1 Tardiphaga sp. | reverse complement strand
AATCGATCGAGGCGCGTCAAGATTATCCGCCAAAATTTTTAGGGCAGGCATCGGGAGGGCCGGGGCCGGCCTGAAGTAAACACGGTGCGGCTTCGGAATCGTTCGGTCTGCTACAACCGACAATACTCCGTGCCACGAGCGCGCCCGGCTGGGGCATGCCGCGACCGTGCCGGCTTGGCGCCTGCCGCTGCTGCTGTCACGCCCGGATAGACGCCGTGGCCGACATCGTGGTCCACCGCGTGCGTATCCGCTGCGAATGGAATCCTCCCGGTTACGTCGGGCGCCTTGGCAGTGTCGTTCAGGGCGTCGCGGACGGGTTCTCGCGCTCGGACGTCTCAATCAGCAGCGCTGATCAGCGGGCTTTCTTTTTCGCTTTGATATAGGCGTAGACCTTGTCCCGCATCGGTCCGGCGGCACGGACAGCCCCCGCCGCAGCCTGGCCGCTGATCCCAAATTTCTTGGCGATGTACTGGACCTCGTGCTTCTGCAACGAGGCGCGGATACGATCACTCTTGCCGATGTCCTTCGGATTGTCCGCCATGCGAATCTCCTCGTTCGATGAGTCTAGCCGCGACCCTAATTGCGGCTCGAGTTTTGAATCAATGCCGAGACAACTGAAGATCGCGGAATCCGGGCAGCCCGATCCGATCGCGGCACCCCCGAGCGTGCAAAAAATCCCGCCGTAAAGCGGGATTTCTTGTTGCAGCAGATCAGCTCATCGAAGCAGCAAGATGAGCAGGATGATCGGAATCGGTATCCCTACGAGCCACAGCAGAATCGGCATGATCGCTCTCCCTTTGTTAGCGTGAACCAGTTCGACGTTTCCAAGTTCCATCGCGCAGTCCGCCGCCCTCCGTTGCGGCAAGCGCGGCTGACAGAGCACCGATGAACAAGGATGCTGTCAGCCAGAACGCCAGCGAACGCGTCGCCTTTCGAGCAGCATCGATGTCCGCCTTCGCTTCGACGATGACATCATCAACGCGTTTGGCCGCTTCCTGTTCATTCAAGCCGGTGCGTGCGGAAACAACCTTCGCGACATATGCTTTGTCCGAAGCCTTCAACTCACCGCTCTTCAGGCTGCTGGCCAGCACCCGACCAACCTCAGCTCGGCCCTGGGTGCTGTTCGTGTCAGGAGCGAATGTCGTCGGCCTCATCAGCTGATCCAAATATCCATCGCTCGGACCGGACTGCGCCGCGCCAGTCGCCGCGCCTTGAGCGGCACCGCCGGCAACGCTGCTTATCGCGGAGGAAAGTGGAGACGCCAGCATCGCCGCACCAACGATGGAAGCGAGTGCCCAAGCCAAAAGTCCATGGGCCGTATCTCGAAAGTAAATTTCGTCCGCATGTGTGCCTGACCAGCGCGAGCGCAGCCGCCCAGCCAGATAACCACCAATGGCCGATGACAGCATCGCCATGACAATGAGATACAAGCCCGTGCCGATTTTGAATGTCGTCGCCGACACACCCGATCCACTCCAGGGCGAAACCGATGACACGCCAAGGCCGACACCGAACGCCATCAAAACCAAGGTAAGTGCCAGCGACACGGTCGCCCCTGCGAATACCCCAGGCCAGGACACCGCCGCCCCTCCGTGCTCCTCGGCTGTCAAAGCCTGAACCGATGCTAAGTCACTCATGTTTGTCTCCCTGTTTCATCAACTCATGTGACGACAAGTTTGAAAGCGAATTGCCGTCAGGAGGTTCCACGCGACGGAACCAATGTTTCCAGTCGATGTGCAAAGGAGTTTTATTTTACCTCGCCGTGGCCGCACCAGCGGAACGCGATCAGGTGGCGCGACTCCCCCGCGTCCGTACGCGACCGAAGAGGGAACTAGGCTGCTCTCCCAAGTTTAAACGAAACATCGCGAAGGAGGGCATGATGGGACTGGCATCTTACGCAATCATCGAGGCTAACAATCAATGGAGTGTTCTTCACGACGGCAACGTTGAAGGAGAATTTCTCAGCAAGGAATCCGCTTTTGAGGCAGCGGTCGCCGCCGCATCCCTTGCCATTCGCCAAGGTCATGAAGTCCGCGTCAGCGTGCCCGGTAGCGCCGCTGGAAATGGAACGGCGTTAGGCGTTCCGGATACTTGATAAACAACCGTGCCGACAAATGCCTGGCGTCGCGCATCGCTCGCCGTGGCGCCGTGTCCGGACGAGCATTTGTCTTTGACTGACATTTTCTGGAACAAATAATTCCGAGTGGGGTTTGGCGTCCAAGGTAATGTTGCGGAGGCCCCGATGAAAGATCTCTCCCGAAGCGACCAGATTTCTGGCACGCGATCGTTGTTCTATCTGCTCGCCGGGGCTCTCGTCGTCATCATTGTCGGCAGTGTCCTGTGGTTCACCTTGGCGCATAATACCTCGGCATCGGATGCCGTGCGCCCAAGCGGCGGTGCCACGCATGATCAAGCCAGCAATACGGGTGTCGGCACCGGGCAACCGACACAGAAAAATGCGCAGAGTAGCGTCGCAAAGAACGATCCGGCCGGTAACGAAGATCCGACTGGCGGCCGCTCGCGCGCGATCAAGCAATCCTCGGAACCGGTCAATCTCAGCGATGAGCAGCGCCGTCAGGTCAGTGAGGAGCTGCGCAAGAGCGATTTGCCGCGACTGGATAAAGCGGGCTTTGAGTTGATGATCGGGGTCTCCGTGCCGCGGCAGATCTCGCTTGCCGATCTGCCGCCGCGCATCACCGAAATTATGAACGGCTTTTGGGGCGATCAGGCTGCCATCGTCGGCCAGTCGCTTGTGATCGTCGATCAGCATTCACGCCGCGTGGCCGCGATCATTGATAGCGGCGCGTGAGGCGCGCCGCCGTCTGATACATTTCTGGTTCTGATGGCACCGTAAGCCGCCCGCACGACACCGAATGACTCGTCGAATGGTGTCGCCAATACATCTAAGGCGGTGTCAGGTCCGACATCATATCCCGGATAATTCGGGCGTATCGCGACCTCTTTCCTTAAAGAGGAGCGACCATCAATGGGTTTTACTGCGCTGCCATTTCTCCAGATCCGGCTTTGGCCGATCCTTGGCGAGCTGGTCTTTCTCGGGGTTGCCCTGCCAGGGTTGCTCGGTCTGCTTCGCGGTACTCTCACCGTCAGCATTGCGGGGATCATCCAATGGCGATTCGCGAGGGTCGTGCTCGACCGGCACTGCTTTTTCATCACCCATCATGTCATCC
>JAQGJY010000096.1 GCA_028290325.1 Tardiphaga sp. | reverse complement strand
CTTCCAGCAGTTCGAAATTGTCCTTGATCTCGTCAATCGTCGTCATGCGTGCCGGTCCTTCGTGTCCGCTCTATATAAGCGGGCAAAACGGCGAATGCGACAGCCGGGCCATATCGATCTTTCTGTTTTCGGTGCGGCGGCGTCCTGGCTGCGCTCGGCTGTGGCGGAGGGCGGCTTGGCGACGTGCGACGATCACTGACGCTCGGACCAACAGGAGATGGCCGGCACCGAGCCTAACTAGATCGCGGCGTCGGTGGCCATCGCGGCGGGCATGGTCCACGGTGTTTGCAGATCGTCGAGCGTCAGCGTTTCCGGCGCCTTCACCGTGGCGCGTTCGATCGCGTCCAGCTCGGCGCTATCCGGAATCGATCCGGTGTGATCGGGCGCTTTCTTGTCGGTGATGATCTTGTAGAGCTTCTTCGCGCCGTCCTGCGCGCGCTGGCCGAGCGCGGTCGCGGCCTGTCCGCCGATCTGGCAGGCGGCGGGTTGCCGCGAGCAGAACTGGCTCATGTCGGACACGGCCGCGGTGGCGGCGGAGACGGCATCCGACGCGCCGACCTGCGGTGCCTTGTCGGCCTCCGGCGTCTGGTCGCGCGGCAACAGCACCAGCACCAGACCCAGCCAGAAAGCCATTCGTAACAGAAAGAACATGACGCGACCCTGTCGTTTCACTTCGCGAGTGAACGCGCTTCGCACTTGAGTAACAGCGGTCTTGTGAATCGAAGGTTGCCGCGCGGCCCTGAACTCCCCGAAAATCCGCGCAAATGGCGTGGCATTGCATTTGCCGTAAATATTCGATTGACGCGCCGGACAAGCGATCGGTTTTGGAAAGGTCGTGTTCACCATTCGCGGCGAATGCAACCCCGGAAACCCTCGTGAAACCGCCGCAAACGGCCGGAAAGCGGGCAGGAGGCGGCGCGCTTAGTGTTCGCTTAAGGCGGCTCTGACACGGTGAGGCAACGAAAAAAGGAGGCGTTGCGGCGCGTCGCAAGACGAGCAAGCCGAAGCGCAAGAGCCGTGACAGTGTTGAGTATCATTCGCGAGACCCTTGATCCGTTGCTGCATCCCTCGGCGCGTTGCGACGCGCTGACGGCCGCGCGGCACCGCGCGTTCATGGGACCACGCCTGCTGGGCAGCCTCGCGGCCTTCGCCGCGTTCCCGGTCTATCTCGTGTTGCGCGGCGCGCCGAGCGCGTTGGAAGTCATCGCCTTTGCCTGGCTGATCGTGCCGATCCTGTTGTCTTATTTTCTGTCGCGCACCGGACGTTACGAGAGCGCGCACATGATGTCGTCGCTGTCGCTGACGGGCCTCGTCATGAGCATCGCGTTATCGACCGGTGGCATCACGTCGTTCGCGGCCGTCTGGCTTGTGGTGCTGCCGATCGAAGCCGCGCTGTCGGCGTCGCGCCGTCTCGTCGCCTTCGCGTCGGTGTTGGCGCTGCTGTGCATCGCCGCGCTGATCGGCGTCACGTCGCTCCAGATTTTCCCGGTCCTGCGAATCTCACCGCTGGCGCAAGGTCTGTTCACGGCTTTCGGGGTCGCCTCCGCGACGATCTATGCCGCGGGTCTTGCGTTCGGCGCGGAATCGCTGGCGCGCACCAGCGTGGCGTTGCTCTCGACCGAGGAAGACCGCTATCGCCTGCTCGCGCGCAACATGAGCGACGTGATCTCGCGGCACAATCGCAACGGCGCCGTGCAATTCATCTCACCCGCCGCCGAGGCGTTGCTCGGCACGCCGGCCGACCGCCTGATCGGCCATGGCCTGTTCGATCGCGTGCACGTCGCGGATCGTCCGGCCTATCTGACGGCGTTGTCGGACGCCGCGCGCGGCGTCGACGAATACAGCGTCGAATTCCGCCTCCGCCGCGAAAGCGGACGCGGCGCGGAGCGCGTCCGTCCGGTCAACGTCGAATTCGTCTGGGTCGAAATGCGCTGCCGCACGCTCGACGCCGACAATCCGGAAGGTGAGGTCGTCGCCGTGATGCGCGACGTCACCGACCGCAAGACGCACGAGCAGGCGCTCGACGTGGCCCGGGCCGGCACCGAGCGTGCCGATGCCGCCAAGAGCCGCTTCCTCGCGACGATGAGTCACGAGTTGCGCACGCCCCTGAACGCCATCATCGGTTTCTCCGAGATGATCGTGCAGGAAGACGCGCTGCGGATCGACGCCGCCAAGCGCAAGGAATACGCGCAGCTTATCAACGATTCCGGCCAGCACCTGCTGTCGGTGGTCAATGGCATTCTCGACATGTCGAAGATGGAGACCGGCAATTTCGAGATTTCGCCGGAGCCCTTCGCGCCGCGTCCGGCGCTGCTGAACTGCTGCAACCTGCTGGCGCTGAAAGCCCGCGAGAACGGCATCGATCTCGTCACCCGCGCGCCGGAGACGTTGCCTGAGATCAATGGCGATTTGCGCGCCTTCAAGCAGATCGTCATCAACCTGGTGTCGAACGCGATCAAGTTCACCGAGCGCGGCGGCACCGTGACGGTTTCCGCCGAGATCGACGGCGCGCGCCTGATATTGCGCGTCGCCGATAACGGCGTCGGCATTGGCACGGAAGACCTCAAGCGCATCGGCGATCCGTTTTTCCAGGCCGGCAAGACCTATCAGCGCCGCCACGAAGGCACCGGGCTTGGCCTCTCGATTGTCAAAAGCCTTGTCGGATTGCACGGCGGCGATATGACCGTGGAGAGCCGTCTCGATGAAGGCACGACGATCACCATCGCGCTGCCGGTCGATTGCGCGCCGCGCAACTCCGGCGGCAACATTGCTACCTTGATCCCGGCGCCGCGCGCCGTCGACACCACTCAAGCGAACCAGGTGAAGAAGAGTGCCTAAAGCGATGTCTGATGAGTCCGACCGGCCGCGCCGTCGCGGCAAGGCTGCCAGCAAGGGCGCCGTCGCCATCGATCCGCCCGCCGAACGCGGGTTGTTGCTGCGCGCGTTGCTCTACAGCCCGAAGGATTTGGTCGCGGGACTGATCGCCTTCGCGGCGGTCAGCGCGATCATTTCGAACGCCCTGTTCATGCAGGCCGGGCGGCATCCATCGCCGATGTTCGGCTCCACGGTGGTGATGCCGCTGTCGTCGCAGCCGGTGGTCAATCCGCTGCCGCGTCCGCGTCCGCTTGATGCGGCGGCGCGGCCACCGGCGCTGGATTCGAGCCTGTTCGAGAACAAGCCCGTGGAGACGAAGCCGCGCGTCGAGCCGCC
>JAQGJY010000043.1 GCA_028290325.1 Tardiphaga sp. | reverse complement strand
TCAGCCGCTTCGAGACACCGCGCGAGCGCGCCACCACCGCCTTGGCATCGAACGAGATGTTGTCCGCCGACAGGCCATAGGCCTTGGCGTTCTGCATGTAGTGATAGATTTCCGCCGAGCGCAGCAGTGCCTTGGTCGGTATGCAGCCCCAGTTCAGGCAGATGCCGCCGAGAAACTGCTTCTCGACGATCGCGACCTTGAAGCCGAGCTGCGCCGCGCGAATCGCCGCGACATAGCCGCCGGGGCCCGAGCCGATGATGATGATGTCGAAGGATGTGTCGGGCATTGAGCGTTCTCTTGCTTCCGTCTCCTCGCGCGCAGCATGTGCTGCCGAGACGGGAGACGACACGATAAAGAATGAAACTCGAAACTAAGCGTTGTTAGACCACGTCAGACGTACTGGGCGACGCCATTGCCGAACGACCAGTTTTCTTTCACGACTTCGAGCAGATTGATGAACACATCTTCCCCACGCACACCGGGGTCGGCCGCCAGCTTTTCGACGATCCGCGCGTACAGAGCCTGCTTCTGAACGACGTCGCGCGTATTGCTGACAGTGATCTGGATAACCACCAAATCATCGCTGCGCGCGATGTCCATGTAGGTTTTGCTGAACTGGAATTCCGCCGGGTTATGTTCGGAGATCACGATGAAACGATCTTCGTCCGGTACATTGAACGTTTCACGCAACGCCGTGTAGATACCGTCACCGATCGCTCGTTTGTAAGCATCGGACTGACCTGCACGAAGCGATACGCGAACCAGCGGCATCGCTTACACCATCATCATGACGGGGGTTTCGATCAGCGCCTTGAACGCGCCGAGCAATTCCGCGCCGAGCGCGCCATCGACCGCGCGGTGATCGCAGGACAATGTCACGCTCATCACGGTGGCGATCTCGATCTTGCCGTTCTTGACGATCGCCCGTTCCTCACCCGCGCCGACCGCCAGGATCGTCGCATGCGGCGGGTTGATGACGGCGGTGAAATCCTTGATGCCGAACATGCCGAGATTGGACACCGCCGTGGTGCCGCCTTGATATTCCTCGGGCCGGAGTTTGCGATTGCGCGCGCGCGCGGCGAAATCCTTCATCTGGTTGGAGATCGACGACAGCGATTGAGTTTCCGCGCTGCGGATGATCGGCGTGATCAGACCGCCCGGCATCGCGACGGCGACACCGACGTCGGACGTTTTATGCTTGAGCATGCCGGCCTCGGTCCATGAGACGTTGGCGCTCGGCACGCGCTGCAACGCCACCGCCATCGCCTTGATGACGAAGTCGTTCACCGAGAGCTTGTAGGCCGGCTTCCTGTCGTTGTCCGTGGGCGCCGCGGCGTTAATCTGCTCGCGGGCGGCCAGGAGCGCGTCGAGGTTGCAGTCCATCGTCAAATAGAAATGCGGGATGGTCTGGGTCGATTGGGTGAGACGTTGCGCGATCGTGCGACGCATCCCGTCATGCGGGATCACCTCGTAGCTGCCCTCTTTGTAGAAGCCCATGATCTGCTTGTCGGACATGGCGACAGGCGCAGCGGCGGGCGCCGCAGCGCTTGCCGGGGCGGCCTTCAGGCCCTTGCCGGATTTGGCTTCGCTGACGTCGCGGGCGATGACGCGGCCATGCGGGCCGGTGCCGGTGATGCGGCTTATTTCGATACCGGCATCCTTGGCGAGGCGCTTGGCGAGCGGCGAGGCGAAGATGCGGTCATGGCCGTTGGCTTGTGAGGGAGCACTGTGTTTCGAGGACGGCTTCCCCTCACCCGACGCCTTCGTGTCGGTCGGCATCGACCTCTCCCCAGAGGGCGGAGGTGAGGCCGTTTCCGGTTTGGCTTTCTGCTCGACAGGGGCCGTCTTCTCAGCCTTGCCGGCCCCTGCTCCAGCCGCCTTGACGTCCTCGCCTTCGCTAACCATCACCGCGATCACGTCGTTGACCGCGACGTCCTGCGTCCCCTCGGCCACCACGATCTTCGCGATGGTGCCGTCATCGACGGCCTCGACCTCCATCGTCGCCTTGTCAGTCTCGATCTCCGCGATGATGTCGCCGGACTTGACCGCGTCGCCCTCTTTCTTGAGCCACTTGGCGAGGTTGCCCTTCTCCATCGTCGGCGACAGCGCGGGCATCAAAATATTGATTGGCATTGTCAGTGACCTTGTTGCGACCGGGGCGCCGTGGTGCCTGTGTCAGTCGGACGCGCGATTTCGGCTTCGAACATTTCGACGATGCGGTTCAGCGCCTCGTCCTCGGAATACGCGCTCTCGCGCGCATAAGCGCGCGCGGCGTGGCGCGCGATATCGACCAGCAGCAGCCCCCACATGGCGGGCTCCTCGAATGCGCGCGTGAAGGCGATCGACAATCCGCCATCGACAACGAAGGCGCGCAGCACTTCGGTGGCGTCGTCACGACCCGCGACATCCGGCGGCAATGGTTGCTCTTTCGGACCAGCCATCGTTCACCGATAACAAACGGCCTTGGCGGCCGCGACGACGTCGGCGACCGAAGGCAGCGCCAGCTTTTCGAGGTTGGCCGCGTAGGGCATCGGCACGTCCTTGCCGGAGACGCGCGCGACCGGCGCGTCGAGATAATCGAACGCGCCTTCCATGATCCGCGCCGACAATTCCGCGCCGACGCCGTTTTGCTGCCAACCCTCTTCCACCGCGACGGCGCGGCCGGTTTTTTTCACCGAATTGAGGATGGTCTCGGTATCGAGCGGCCGCAGCGTGCGCAGATCGATGACCTCGGCCTCGATGCCGTCTTTCGCCAGTTCGTCGGCGGCTTTGAGAGCGTAGGTCATGCCGTGCGACCACGAGATGATCGTGACGTGGGCGCCGGTGCGGACGACGCGAGCCTTGCCGATCGGCAGCACGTAATCGTCGAGCTTCGGCACCGGACCGGAGACGCCGTAGAGCATTTCATGTTCAAGGAAGATCACCGGATTGGGATCGCGGATCGCAGCCTTGAGCAGGCCCTTGTAGTCGGCGACCGAATAGGGCGCGATCACCTTGAGGCCCGGCACCTGCGAATACCACGCCGAGTAATCCTGGCTGTGCTGCGCGGCGACGCGCGAGGCGGCGCCGTTCGGGCCGCGAAACACGATCGGACAACCCATCTGGCCGCCGGACATGTAGAGCGTCTTGGCGGCCGAGTTGATGATCTGGTCGATCGCCTGCATGGCGAAGTTGAACGTCATGAATTCGACGATCGGCTTGAGGCCGGCCATCGCCGCGCCGACACCGACGCCGGCGAAGCCATGCTCGGTGATTGGCGTATCGATCACGCGCCTGTCGCCAAATTCCTGCAACAGCCCCTGCGTGACCTTGTAGGCGCCCTGATATTCCGCGACTTCCTCGCCCATGATGAACACATCGGGATCGCGGCGCATTTCCTCGGCCATCGCGTCGCGCAAAGCCTCGCGCAATGTCGTCATCACCATCTCGGTGCCTTCGGGCACCTCCGGATCCGGCTCGGGGGTGTCCTTCCTGGGCGACGGATGACTCTCGGCTTTGATGTCGGAGGATTTCGGCGACTTCTCGGGATCGCCGGTCGCGTCGGATTTGTTCTCGACGGATTTCGCATCGGCGTTCTTTTCGGCCTTTGGTGCCGGCGCCGCCGACGCATCCTCGCCCTCGGCGAGAATTGTCGCGATCGGCGTGTTGACCGCGACGTCCTGGGTGCCTTCGGCGATCAGGATCTTGCCGAGCGTGCCCTCGTCGGTGGCCTCGACTTCCATCGTCGCCTTGTCGGTTTCGATCTCGGCGATCACGTCACCGGACTTGATCGCGTCGCCCTCCTTTTTCAGCCACTTGGAGAGGTTGCCCTTCTCCATGGTCGGCGACAAAGCGGGCATCAGAACATCAATGGGCATGGTCGCTCCGAACGAATTGTCTGGCAGGTCGCGCGCGACGGCGGATCGCCGTCACGGCAACAAAATTAGCGAAGGATATCGGTCCACAATTCGGACGGATCGGGCTCGGCGTCGTTCTGCGCGAACTCGGCCGACTCGTTGACGATCGCGCGGACCTCCGCGTCGACCTTCTTGAGATCCTGCTCGCTGACCCCGAGGGCGAGCAGCCGATTGCGGACCTGCTCGATCGGATCCTGATCGTGGCGGACCTTGTCGACTTCCTCGCGGGTCCGATACTTCGCCGGGTCGGACATTGAATGGCCGCGATAGCGGTAGGTCTGCATTTCGAGAATGAACGGACCCTTGCCGTCGCGGCACCATTGCACGGCCTTGTCGCCGGCCGCTTTCACGGCGCGCACGTCCATGCCATCGACCTGCTCGCCGGGAATATTGAACGAGATGCCGCGCTTCGAGAAATCGGTCTGCGCGGAGGAGCGCGTCACCGAGGTGCCCATCGCGTACCGATTGTTCTCGATTACGTAGACGACCGGCAGCTTCCACAGCTCGGCCATGTTGAAGCTCTCATAGACCTGGCCCTGATTGGAGGCGCCGTCGCCGAAATACGCGATGCTGACGTTGTCGTTGCCGCGATAACGGTTGGCGAACGCCAGCCCCGTCCCGAGCGAGACCTGCGCGCCGACGATGCCGTGGCCGCCGTAGAAATTCTTCTCCTTGCTGAACATGTGCATGGAGCCGCCCTTCCCCTTGGAATAGCCGCCCTGCCGTCCGGTCAGTTCCGCCATCACGCCTTTGGCTTCCATGCCCGTGGCGAGCATATGGCCGTGATCGCGATAGCCGGTGATGACTTGGTCGCCGTGTTTCAGCGCCATCTGCATGCCGACGACGATGGCTTCCTGACCGATATAAAGATGGCAGAAGCCGCCGATCGCGCCCATGCCATACAGCTGGCCGGCCTTTTCCTCGAAGCGGCGGATCAAGAGCATGTCGCGCAGCGCGCGAAGCTCCTCGTCCTTGGTGAAATCCGGCGGCGCATGGCTGCCGCTTTTGCTGTCGGTTGCTGCCTGGTCGGTCGTCTTCTTCGCTGCGGCCATGTCACATCCGGCTGAGAGGATTTATGATCCCTGTCTAGCCGAATTGCTGCGCGGTTGGAAAGTATTGCGTCCCGCCCAAAAGCACAATCTTACCTTGCACTGCAACCTGACAGGATCGCGGTCCCGGTGTCAGTTCTTGATGGTCATCCGCACCAGATCACGCGGATGCGCGAAATCGAGCTGGAAGCGCACGCGCTCGTCGAGCATGTCGGGATCGACCCGCTCGCTGCGCAACAGCGAGACGCGCTGCTCGCCTTCCGCGCGCTCTTTTTTCAGGCGTGCGAGCTCTGAAGTCAGGGCGATGATTTCCTGATCGAGTTCCTGCCGGGCATTGAGGCCATATTTGCCGGTATAGGCATTGACGCCGAAGTAACAGATCATCGCCGCGGCCATCGCGTAGAGGACGATGCCGGTGAACAGGGATTTCAATCGTGTGCGCGAGACCATGCGCCAAAATGCGGCGACCCGGTTAATGCGAGGCTAACGGCTGGTGAAATTCAAGCGTCGTGTCCCTGACGCGAAGCGGTCGATCGGCATCGCCGATCAGGCCGCTGCGCGGAGCCGGGACTGTCAGCAGCGACACCCTCGTATCGGTCCGGGCGCGGCGCCTGGCTTGCGCCGCGCCGCGCCGGGGACATGGACCGGGCGCTTAGCCCTTATGCAACGCGACCCACGTCGCGTAGGCATCGAGATATTTCAGCAGGAATTGCTTGACGGAATCCTTGGTCAGCTCGCCCTTGTCGTCGAACGCCTCGCCGATCATGCCCAGATACATTTCCGGCTGTTGCAGGATCGGGCCCGAGATGCCCGGCAAAATGGTCTGCAGGTGCTTGACGGCCGAGACACCGCCTTGCGCGCCGGGCGAATTGCCGATGATGCCGATCGCAAGACCGTTCAGCGAGCTTTGCCCATAGGGCCGCGAGGCGATGTCGATCGCGTTCTTCAGCACGCCCGGAATCGAGCGGTTATATTCGGGCGTCACGAAGATCGCGCCGTCGGAGGCTTTCAACGTGTCGCGCAGCTTGAGCCAGTCGGCCGGCGGGTTGGCTTCGAGATCCTGATTGAAAAACGACAGGCTCTCCAGCGTCAGCAAATCGAGCTTCAGCGCGTCGGGCGCGAGCTTTTGCAGCGCCTTGCCGATCTTGAGAGAGAACGCCTCCTTGCGCAGGCTGCCGACGACGATGGCGATTTTGTATGGGCTGGCCATAACGGAATTCCTTTGTTCGCGCGGACGACCCTGCCCGCCGCGCGCAATCTAGCGCTCACGGCAGACGATGCAACTGCATGGACTTGCCGCACCTCGGCGATGACGCGGATGTGATGCGCGATCCGACGTCAGCGCGACGCGGCAGAGACGCCCGTCAGCCCGCCTTGCTGGGGTCGATTAGGAATTTCTCGCCCGTCGAGCGTTTGTTGTAGACGGCGATATTGTCGAGCTGGAGCGCCTCCCGCAACGACACGACGCGCGTGTACTTGCTGGCGAACGTCGTCTTCAATTCGGCCACCACCCGCTCGCGCAAGCGCTGCGCATCGGCGGCGCCGATTTTCTGCAAGAACGGAAACAGCAGCCAGCCGCCTACTCCCCAGGACATTCCGAAACTTCGCACCAGCTCGGTCGGGCGGGGATCGAGGCTGCCGTAGATGTAGACCTGCTTGTAGGTGGTCGATCCATAGCGGCTATAGACCTTGGCGGTCTTGTTGGCGGCGGTTTCCATGCCGCTCAAAATCTGGCCGGCGAGCCGCCCGCCGCCGATCGCATCGAATGCCAATGTCGCGCCGGTCTCGATCAACGCCGCCGTCAGGTCATCCATGAATGTCGGCGACGTCGAGTCGCAGATGTGTTTCGCCCCGATCCCGCGCAGCAGCTCAGCCTGCTCCGGACTGCGTACGATGTTGACGAGGCCGACGCCGTCCTTGAGGCAGATCCTGTTCAGCATCTGACCGAGATTGGAGGCCGCCGCCGTGTGAACCAATGCGGTATGGCCTTCACGGCGCATGGTTTCGACCATGCCGAGCGAGGTCAGCGGATTGACGAAACAGGACGCGCCTTGCGCCGCGGTGGTGCCGTCCGGAAGCGGCAAACAATCGCCGGCCTTGATGGTGCGATACTGCGCGTACATCGCGCCACCAATCATGGCGACCGTCTTGCCCATCAACGCCTGGGCCGCCGGTGACGAACCGGCCTTGACGACGACGCCGGCGCCTTCGTTGCCGACCGGCATGGATTCGTCGAGCCGCCCGGCCATCGCCTTGATCGCGGCCTGCGGAACGCTGGCTCGGACGACGATGTCGTCGCCGGCACCGGACGATGTGGCCTTGGTCATGTCGGCCGCGCCGACCAGCAGCCCGAGATCGGACGGATTGATCGGCGAGCCTTGAATGCGGACCACCACCTCGTCGGCGGCCGGCTCCGCGACGGCAACGCGCGCCAGCGAGATCTCCAGTTCACCGCTGGCCTTGATCAGCGAGCGAAGCTGAAGCCCTGTCGTGATGGATTGCGCAGTCATGTTGAACTCTCCCGATGAATCGATTGTGACGCGCGGACCATGAGAACAGGCACCGCCGATGGACGGCGGGGTTGGCTCAGCGCAATGCCTTTAGGGCATCGCGGCCGGCGTAGCGCGCCTGCGTGCCCAGCTCCTGCTCGATCCGCAGCAACTGGTTATACTTCGCGGTGCGGTCGGCGCGTGCCAGCGAGCCGGTCTTGATCTGTCCGCAATTGGTCGCGACCGCGAGATCGGCGATCGTCGAATCCTCGGTTTCGCCGGAGCGATGCGACATCACCGACGTGTAGCCAGCCTTGTGCGCCATCTCGACGGCGGCGAGGGTTTCGGTCAGCGTGCCGATCTGGTTGACCTTGATGAGGATCGAATTGGCGCGGCCGTTCTTGATGCCGTCGGCGAGCCGCGTGACGTTGGTGACGAACAGATCGTCGCCGACGAGCTGGCACTTGCCGCCGACCAGATCGGTCAGCTCCTTCCAGCCGTCCATGTCGTCCTCGGACATGCCGTCCTCGATCGTCACGATCGGATAGCGCGCGACCAGATCCGCAAGATACTTCGCCTGCTCGGAGCGCGAGCGGGTCTTGTTCTCACCGCCATAGACGTAAGCGCCGTCCTTGAAGAATTCGGTCGCGGCGCAGTCGAGGCCCAGCATCACGTCCTTGCCGGCGCTGTAGCCAGCCTTGGCGATCGCGCCCATGATGAAATCGAGCGCGGCATCGGCCGATGGAATGTTCGGCGCGAAGCCGCCCTCGTCGCCGACATTGGTGTTGTGGCCGGCCTTCTTGAGTTCGGCTTTCAGCGTGTGGAAAATCTCCGCGCCGCAGCGCAGCGCCTCGGCGAACGACTCCGCGCCGACCGGCAGGATCATGAATTCCTGAAAATCGATCGGGTTATCCGCATGCATGCCGCCATTGATGATGTTCATCATCGGCACCGGCAGCAGCCGCGCCGAGGTGCCGCCGACATAGCGATATAGCGGCATGTCGCAGGAATCCGCCGCCGCCTTGGCGACCGCGAGCGAGACGCCGAGAATGGCATTGGCGCCGAGCCGCGACTTGTTCGGCGTGCCGTCGAGGCCGATCATGGTCTCGTCGACCTGCACCTGCTGTTCGGCATCGAGGCCCGACAGCGCGTCGAAGATCTCGCTGTTGACGGCCTCGACCGCCTGCTCGACGCCCTTGCCGCCATAACGACCCTTATCGCCATCGCGCAACTCGACGGCTTCATGGGCGCCGGT
Source organism: Tardiphaga sp. (assembly GCA_028290325.1). Lineage (GTDB taxonomy): Bacteria > Pseudomonadota > Alphaproteobacteria > Rhizobiales > Xanthobacteraceae > Tardiphaga. The sequence continues at coordinate 5,233 of JAQGJY010000043.1, read as the reverse complement.
GGACGCGCCCGACGGCACCGCCGCGCGGCCGAACGAGCCGTCTTCGAGAATGACATCGACTTCAACGGTCGGATTGCCGCGGCTGTCGAGGATTTCGCGGCCGATGATATCGACGATGGCGGTCATGGGAGCCTCGTGGTTTAGGAGAAGGATCGTTGGCCGTGCTTCTACAGCAAGGTTTCGGGCTGTAAAAGGCCATCGGACGCGACGGGTGACGGCGGCGGCGGGATTGGCTAAGACGCCGGGCAACGGAGATCATGATGCCGCGCAAATCCCCCGCTTCAAACCCACCGCTGCAACTCGGCCGCGACGTGGCCTGGCCGCAGACGCCGGAAGCCGCCAAACTCGACCGCGTGCCGAACCCGCAGCCGGACACCAACTATGTCGTGCGTTTCACCGCGCCGGAATTCACCTCGCTCTGTCCGGTCACCGGCCAGCCGGACTTCGCCCATCTGATGATCGATTTTGTGCCGGGATCATGGCTGGTGGAAAGCAAATCGCTGAAGCTTTATGTCGCGAGCTTTCGCAATCACGGCGCGTTTCATGAGGATTGCACGGTGGCGATCGGCAAGAAGATCGTCGCCGCGATCAAGCCGAAATTCCTGCGGATCGGCGGCTACTGGTATCCGCGCGGCGGCATCCCGATCGACGTGTTCTGGCAAACCGGCACGCTGCCGAAAGGCGTCTGGCTGCCGGATCAAGGCGTGCCGTCCTATCGCGGACGAGGTTAACAGATCGCAAATACCCTCGTCATCCTGAGGCGCTTGATCGCCGGCGCAGCTGCGCCTCGATGATGCCCCCGTAAAGAATTGCAGCGCCCTGCCTGCCGTCGTCCTTCGAGGCGCGAAGAAAGACGCGCGCACCTCGGGATGACGGCTTGCTCACGCATCCGCCGGGCGGGTCGGCTTCAGCAGGCGCGCGCAGACGAAGCCAAGTATGACGAACACCAGGGCCGCCGTGAGCAGAGTCGGCACCTTGCCGAGCTTGGCGATGCCCAGACCATAGGCCAGCGGACCGACCGTCTGGCCCATGAAGAACGCGAACGAATGCAGCGCCAGCGCGGTGGCGCGCGCCGCGCTCGACAATTCGCTGGAGAACACCTGCAACGATCCGTGCAGCATGTAGAAACCCCAGCCCATCAGCAGAAAGCTGACCAGCTGAAACGGCCATGGCGGCCCGAAAGCGACGACCGCCAATTGTACGCCGGCCAACACCCCGCCCGATATCATCATGCCGTTGACGCCGAGCTTCGGCAGCATCCGCGATACGCTCATCGTGTAGAACAGCCCGCCGATCGCGAAACCGGCGATGACGAGGCCGGCGATCGCGAGCCGGGTCTCGCCGAGGTCGAACAGGAACGCGGCGACGTAAGGAAACAGGCCGAGCATGACGCAGCCTTCGACGAACACCGCCATGTAACAGACCAGCGCGTTGGGGTTGGCGAAGATGGTGCGATAGCCCCGACGCAGTGCCGCGACATTCAGCGGCGCGGCGGCCTTGCGCGGCGCGTTGCGGAAGCCGAAACCGACCGCCAGCGACGCGACGATCACGATCGCGCCGAGCACGCCCAGCACGCCGCGCCAGCCGACGAAATCGCCGATCAGGCCCGACGCCGACGCGCCGAGCAGATTGCCGGTCATCGCGCCGGCGAGCGATCGCCCGAGCGCGACCTGTCTCTTATCAGGGGTCACGACATCGCTGACGAGACCCATCGCGATCGGAAAAATTCCGCCCGCCGCGATGCCGCCGAGAATGCGTGTCGCGAACAACAGCGGAAACGACGTCGTCATCGCGCCGAGTATATTCGACAGCGCCAGCAGAACGAGACAGACGATCATCAGCCGCGCCTTGCCGACCATATCGGCGGCGGCGCCCAGCACCGGTTGCACGATCGCGAACGTGAATGCGAAACCGGCGGCCAGACCGGCGGCGGTGGCGATGGTGACGCCGAAATCGTCCGCGACATGCGGCAATACGGGATCGAGCGCCCGGCTCGACAGCGCCGCCGCGAACGTCGCCATCGCGATGATGTTGAGGATTGGTGGCATCAAAGCGTGATCCCAAAAAATGGATGCCGGTTTTTGGATAAAATCATGCTCGATGAAAATCTTACGCCGTGGCCTTCGCCAGCCTGTCGAATGCCATCAGGTTTTTGACCAGCGCTTCGAAGTCGCGCAGTGGCACCATATTGGGGCCGTCGGACGGCGCGTGATCGGGATCGGGATGCGTCTCGATGAAGACGCCGGCGACGCCGACCGCGACGGCGGCGCGCGCCAGGACCGGCACGAATTCGCGCTCGCCGCCGGATGAGGTGCCGTTGCCGCCGGGCTGTTGCACCGAATGGGTCGCATCGAAAATCACCGGCGCGCCGGTGCTGCGCGCCATGATCGGCAGCGCGCGCATATCCGACACCAGCGTATTGTAGCCGAACGATGCGCCGCGCTCGGTGACGAGCACGTTGGCGTTGCCACCGCCGGTGATCTTGGCGACGACATTGGCCATATCCCACGGCGCCAGAAACTGGCCCTTCTTGACGTTGACGACCTTGCCGGTCGCGGCGGCGGCGAGCAGCAGATCGGTCTGACGGCACAGAAACGCGGGGATCTGCAAAATGTCCACGGCCTGCGCGACCTCGGCGCATTGGTGGGCATCATGGACATCGGTCAGCACCGGAAGCCCGAGGTCGTCGCGGATTTCGGCGAAAATCGGCAGCGCCTTGTCGAGGCCGATGCCGCGCTGGCCCGTGGCGGATGTGCGGTTGGCCTTGTCGAACGATGTCTTATAGACCAGCCCGATGCCGAGCCGGGTCGCGATCTCCTTCAACGCGGATGCGACTTCGAGGGCATGCGCGCGGCTTTCCAACTGGCATGGACCCGCGATGATCGCCAGCGGCAGCGACTGGCCAAAGGCGACCCTGCCCGCGCCTTGGCCGGCGTGAACGATCGAAGCGGCTTTCAAAGATTGAGACAAACCTAGTTCCTTCTCAGGCGATGCCGGCCTGTTCGAAAATCAGCGTCGCACCGAACGCGGCCTGCGGCGGCACGATCAGCAACGCGCCGTGGCGGTGCGACGGAATTTCACCGTCACGCAAAATGCTATCGACGGCGTCGAGATTTTCCACCGCGATCCGCAAAGCGGCGATCATGGCCCGCTCGCCGAGATCGCACACGACGCCGTAGCGTTCAGCGAAGGCTGCGGGCTCGAGCACGTCGATCTCGCCACGCGGCGTCCGCAACGCGATCCCCGCGACGCGTTGCTCGACGTCGGCCGCGCCGATGAAGGTTCGCAGGAATTTCGCATGATCGGCGGGTTTGGCCGCGACCAGAACGGCGCCCGCGACAGCCGTCGCGCCATTGGCATGCTGCTGATAGGCCGTGCTCCAGAACGCTTCGGGATTGCTTTGCTGACAGGTCGCGAACAAGGTTTGCGGCGACATCAGGTCGCGCGCGAAAGCCAGTGAAAACCCGACCGTCGCGGAAGAGCCATCCGGCAACGTCGCCTGCCGCGAAAACGGCAGCACGCCCGAATCGGCGATGTTCGCCCTCACGAATTCCGCGACATCGTCGGCGCTGTCGTCGCTCTCCGCCACCAGCATCGAGAAGCCGTCGCCGCGCGCGATGGCTTGCTGGTTCGGAAGACCGAAATGCCGTGACAATCCGTCGTCGCCGAGCTTGTCGGGTTCGCCAACAGTCAATACTTCGATGAAGAAGCCCGGCAGTTGCACGACGTGATTGTGCGTGCCCCACGGATGTTTGTTGCGCGCGCCGACCTTGAAGCCGCAGCGGCGATAGAAATCGGCGGCAGCGTCGAGATCGGCGACGGCATGGACGATATGGTCCAGTCCACGCGCCATTATTTCACCGACGAAAACGCGGTCGGCACCAGCAGTTGGTTGGTGATGTTGCTGACGATCTGGCCGTCTTCCTCGGTCTTGGCGCGCGCGGCGATCCAATCCGGATCGGTCGCGAACGCGGCCCATTTCTGCTCGCGCTCAGCGAGCGATTCCCATGCCAGCATGTATGTGAGGTCGAGGCTGGATTCGCCGACCAGAGTCGTGAAGAAGCCGGCCTGACGGATGCCGTGCTTCTCCCACAGCTTCAGCGTCGTCGTCTCGAAGCGCTTCAGCAGCGCCGGCAGCCGGCCGGGCAAACAGCGATAGACGCGTGTCTCATAGATCATGGTGTTCTTCCCTGCCGGTTCGCATGGCCGCGCGTCGTTTCGCGCTTGATCGCCCCTTGCCTCGGTCGTCGCAGGCTTACATCATGACGCAATCAACGCAACCGGGCCCGCCGCGCAGCGACCATGTCGAAATCCCTGTGCTGCGCTGCGGCTGATCAGACCAACCGCGATTGCACCACCGCCGCGCCGATGAAGGACGCGAACAACGGATGCGGCTCGAACGGACGCGATTTCAGCTCGGGGTGAAACTGCACGCCGATGAACCATGGATGGTCCTGGTATTCGACGATCTCCGGCAACACCCCGTCCGGTGACAGGCCCGAGAAACGCAAGCCGTGCTGTTCGAGCCGGTCCTTGTAGGCGGTGTTGACCTCGTAGCGATGGCGATGACGCTCGGAGATTTCCGTCGCGCCGCCATAGACGCCCGACACGCGGCTGCCCTTGGTCAGCGTCGCCGGATAGGCCCCGAGCCGCATCGTGCCGCCGAGATCGCCCGCGTTGGTGCGCTTCTCCAGCTCGTTGCCGCGCAGCCATTCCGTCATCAAACCGACAAGCGGCTGATCGGTCGGGCCGAACTCGGTCGAATTGGCGTCGGCAATCCCGGCGAGATTGCGCGCGGCCTCGATGACCGCCATCTGCATGCCGAAACAGATGCCGAAATACGGGACGTCGCGCTCGCGGGCGAACTGCGCCGCGCGGATCTTGCCTTCGGCGCCGCGCTGGCCGAAACCGCCCGGCACCAGGATTCCATTGACGTGTTCGAGAAACGGCGCGGGGTCTTCGTGCTCAAAGACTTCGCTTTCGATCCAGTCGAGATTGACCTTCACCTTGTTGGCGATGCCGCCATGCGACAGCGCTTCCGTCAGCGACTTATAGGCGTCCTTCATGCCGGTATATTTGCCGACGATCGCGATCGTCACGGCGCCCTCGGGATTGCGGACGCGCTCGTTGATGACGTGCCAGCTTTGCAGCGCCGGCGCCTTCACGTCGACGATGCCGAACGCCGCCAGCACCTCGTCGTCCAGTCCGGCGGCATGGTAGGCCTCGGGCACCG